>NZ_RZRX01000111.1:0-19613 GCF_003997405.1 Mesorhizobium sp. M2A.F.Ca.ET.042.01.1.1 | reverse complement strand
CATCCGCGTCGCCGACCAGCGGATCGGCGACATCCGAGCGCAGGCGGCGGCATTGCTGATCGGCCAGGACAGGCTCAATGAAATCCTCGATCGTTACGGCGACGAAACCGTCGTCGAGGCGATCGCGGAGCTGCGCCGCCGCGCCGCCGAGCAAATGCGCGCCTCGATCGCCGTCATACCGGACGGCGTGTATCGCTCGCAGGCCTTCGTCGATTCCGACGGAGTGGTGAACGAACCGCTGACCATCAATCTCGCCGTCGAGAAAAAGGGCGATACGCTGACCTTCGACTTTGCCGGCTCATCAGCACCCTGCGCAGGGCCGATGAACAGCGTGCTGGCGACGACCCTGTCGTCTGTTTACCTGGCCATGCGGCATATTTTTCCGGAAGTGCCGATCAGCGCCGGCGCCTTCGAGCCGCTAAATGTGAAGCGGCCTGAGGGCACGTTCCTCGACGCGAAATATCCGCGGCCGGTTTCGGGATGCGCAGCGGAGGTCTCGCAGCGCATTGCCGAGGCGGTGTTCGCCGCGATGGTGCAGGCGCTGCCGGAGAAAGTAACGGCGGCGCCCGCCGGCTCCAGCGGCAATTTCGCGCTCGGCGGCAACGATCCGGCGCGTGGCCGTGACTATGTCATGTACCAGATCTCCGGCGGCGGCTATGGCGGCAATGCCGGCCATGACGGCTTGAGCAATGGCTGCTCGACCATCGGCATTTCGAAGTCGCCGCCGGTCGAGATCATGGAGCAGGCTTTTCCGGTGCTTTACCGGCACTATGCGCTGCGCGAAGGCTCGGGCGGCGCCGGCAAACATCGCGGCGGCTTTGGGCTCGCCTACGAGGTCGAGATCCTGCGCGGCGAGGCACGCGCGTCCTTCGTCATGGATCACGGCCGCTTCGGGCCGCAGGGCGCGCTCGGCGGCAAGGACGGCGCGCCGAACAGCGTGACTGTGTTCCGGGGCGGCGAAGCGCATGTGCCGCCGCATCTTTCCAAGGAACAGGACATCGCGCTCAAGGCCGGCGACCGCGTGCGCGTCGGCACGCCGGGCGGCGGCGGCTATGGCGATCCGCGCGAACGTGATCCGAAGCAGATCGCCGAGGATGTCCGGTTGGGGTACTATACGGCCGAGCAGGCCAGGGAGATGTTCGGGGTGGATTTGTAGGCGGCGCGCTGGCGATCATGCTTGCGCCGGCTTTCGATATTGGCCGCAACGTGCATCGCGTCGTCATTCTATGGCGTAGCAAGGAGCGAAGCGACGCGCGCAGACCATAGAATCCATGCCGTTGCGAAGAGGCGCCGCCCACGGTCGGCTGAGGTAACGGCATGGATTCCAGGATCTTTGCGACGGAGCTTCGCTCCTGCTCCGCCCTGGAATGACGAAGTTGGAGGGCTACGCCAGCTTAGCCAGCAGCCGCAGAAACGTCGCGGCCTCCTTCGCCGTCAGCGGCGCCAGCGTTTCCTCGGTGATGGCGCGGGCAAGCGGGATCAGCCGCTCGATCGCCTCGCGGCCTTCCGGCGTCAGATTGACCAGCAGCCGCCTCTTGTCGACCTCGTGCTTGGAAACCTCGACCAGCCCGCGCGCCTTCAGCCGGTCGATGACACCCTTCACGGTGGCGGCGTCCATGGCGATCAGCGTTCCCAGCTGGTTCTGCGAGGTTTCACCGATGTCGTAGAGCTTGGCCAAAGCGGCGAATTGCGGCGGTGTCAGGTCGCCGATATGCGAGGCGAAGATCGAGACATGGCGCTGATGCGCCTTGCGCAGGATGAAGCCGACCTGGTCCTGCAAATGGTAGTTGTTCTCGTCGCCATCCTCGGCCTCGACCAGCCGCAGCAGATTGTCCTCGCCGCTCATCTGAGGCCATCCCATGCCTTGATGTCCTGCGCCGCCAGCCCGCCCATGCGGTTATGGACACGCGGGCCGCAGGTCATGGCGAGGCAAAACAGGATCTCGTCGGGACGCGGGCCGTCGCTGATGCCGACTTCCATGGCGTCGAAATGGCTGCGCACATAGGCGGCGTTGATGTGGCCAAGCGGCACGTCGAGCCTTGAACCGAAAGCGCCGACCTTCTTGGCCGAGGGCACGATGGCCTTGGCGTCGCCGAGCCGCTCGCGCATGGCATAGCCGCCCGGCACATGCCAGAGCGCGCCATGCTCCAGCTCTCCGGCGGTGCCGACGATGGCGCCCTTGCCATAACCGTCGATCTTCTTCACGTCGCCGCCGAGCGCGGCAATCAGCCTGTCGGAAAGCAACAACCCGAGCGGCTTCAGGTCCTCCATCGCGCCCTGCAGCTCTTCCACATAACGGCCGGCGAAAGGGTTCTTGACCACTGCGAGAGCCGCCGCGCGAAGGCGGGGCTCTTTCGCCACGGGCCCGCCGTCGTGGAAAATCTCCTCGGTCAGCACCGCGACCTTGCGGATCGGAAACTCAGGCATCGGCAAATTCCTCCTGTGCATGCTTGTTGGGCGCGGCGAGCGCTATCGCGCCGCTGATGCGGGCCTCACCCGCCAGAAACAGCGCCGAGGCCGCGACCAGGCCGCGCCGGCGAAAATCTTCGGCGACGGCGAGGCCCTTGTCCAGCGCCCGGGCAATGTCGCCCGGTGAAAGCGCGCCGACGCTCTGCGTCACCAGTTGCTCTCCGAGATCGCTGTCGGGCGCCAGGTCGCGCGCCGGAACGCGCGCGATGGCAGGGTGACCGGGCAGGTCGACGGCGTTGGCAATCAGCGTCGCCGCCGCATCGGCCTCGGCGCCGGTCGGCGCGAGAACGGTGACGGCATCGGCGATGCCGAACGAAAACGAGCGGCCGCGCCAGCCGCTGGTGGCAACACCGCGCACACCATCCTCGGCGCGGATGCCGACGCGATCGACCATGCCATTGCCGGTGCCGGCAATCGCCACCGTCATCGACTGATCCCTGCCGAGATAGATGGCGCAATCGCCGCCATTGTTAACATAAGCGCGGTCAAGCCGCCGGCCGGCGAGCATCGCGGCAAGAATTTCGTCGGCTACCGAACCGGCAACGGCGGCCATCGGCGTGATGAAGCATTCCGCCAATGGCATGACGGCTGCTTCCATGCGGCGCGCCGTCGGGCCGGCGAAATCGCGCGGCGCGAGGAAGAAGGCTGGCAGGCGCAACTCGGGCAGCTCCTCGACCAGCTCGATCAGGATCGTCTGGAAGCGCGAGACCGCCTGCTCGTAGGCGGCGCGGCGCTCGTCGTCAGAGCCGAAGGCCTCGACGATGAGGTCTATCGGCCCATGGTTGAGATGGAGCCGCCGGCCGTCGGCAAGCCAATGCGCCTGCGGGCCGTTCATCAGCCGGCACCGTTCGCCGCCGCGCGCCGCAGCTGCGCCAGCGGCGGCCAGGGGTTGTTGACCGGCGCGCCGGTGCCGCGGCGCGGGTTGAGATACTCGCCGCCCTTGGCGAGGATATCCTCGACGCTGCGTATCTCATTCTCATAGCCGCCCAGCCGGACATAATCGTCGCGGCGCATGGTGAACTCGATCGGCGCGACCAGAGCCGGCGTGGGCACATAGCCAAAGGCGCCTTCCGGCACGCGGGTGACGTCGACCATCAGCGTGATGCCGCCGCCCGGCCAGACATAGACCGGCGCGCCGCCCACCGTGACATAGGTCCTCAAGCCCTGCACCGAGCGGGTGAGGTTGACCGGGTTTTCGGTGACGCCGGCGCGCAGCGAGCCGCCGGCGCCGCCGATGAAGAGAACCGTGCAGAGCGCCGGCTCGCAATTGTCCTCGATCAGGCCGACGGACTTCTGCAGCCGCTCCGGAAACGGTTTTTGGACCGGCTTCAACTCGTCGTTCAGTTCGTAATAGGCGAACTGCTCGCCGGTGGTCGACACCATCAGGAGCGACAGGCCGGGGCGCGCGCCCTTCTTGGCGTTCCAGTCGCCGAGGATCGACAGCGGGTCGGAAATCGTCGTGCCGCCCCAGCCGAGGCCGGGTTCCGAAACCTTGAAATAGCGGCCGGGCGTCGAACGGCGGCCGATGATCTTTATGCCGGTGTCTTCCCAGCCCAGCACCTTGCCGGCCTGATGCTCCGAGACGACGCCGGTGATGTGGTCGTCGACCACCACCACCTCGTCGACCAGCCCGCGCCATTGCGTGGCGAACATGCCGATGGTGGCCGAGCCGCAGCCGACGCGCATGCGGTGCTCGACCTTGCCGTCGATGACCGGCGGTTTGCCGGCTTCGACGATCACCGTGGCGCCGCCGTCGATGGCGAGCTCGACCGGCTTGCGGTTGCAGAGGTTGAGCAGCGCGTCGCAAGTGGCGCGGCCTTCCTGCTTGGAGCCGCCGGTCAAATGATGGACGCCGCCGAGCGACAGCATCTGCGAGCCGTATTCGCCTGTGGTGACATGGCCGATCGCCTCGCCTTGCGAGCGCACGATTGCCGTCTCGTCGCCGATATGGCGGTCGGTATCGATCTTCACCTTGACGCCGCAGTAGGAGAATATCCCTTCGGTGACGACGGTGACGAGATCGACGCCCTCGACCTCCTGGCTGACGATGAAGGGCGCCGGCTTGTAGTCCGGATAGGTGGTTCCGGCGCCGATCGCGGTGACGAAGCGCCTTCCGGTGTTGACCAGCTCGCCGTTCCAGGCCTCGCCCTCGGCAACGAAAGGCACGACCGCGCCGCCGGTCTCGGCGGCATGGTCGAGGATGGTCAGCGGATCCATGCGCACGATGCGGCCGCCGACATTGCCGTAGCGGTCGCAGGCGCCGGTGCGGCCGTCAGCGATATAGCACATGACCGGGCAGGCATCGCAGCGGATCTTCTCCGCCACCTGCTTCTCGCCGGGGTCGTGGGTTTCGAAACGTTCGGCAAGCTCGCTCATCGGCGCGCCTCCTTCTCGCGGATCGCCGCCAGGATGCGGCTCGGCGTCGCCGGCACCTTGGTGACCAGGACGCCGGTGGCGTGGCGGATGGCGTTGAGGATCGCCGGCGCGGTGGGGATCAGCACATGCTCGCCCAGGCCCTTGGCGCCGAAGGGTCCTTCCGGATCCGGAACCTCGACCAATATGTGCTCGACCGGCGGCACGTCGCCGATGGTCGGGATGAGATAGTCGTGCAAATTCTCGGTGCGGCCGGGGATGTATTCCTCCATCAGCGCCATGCCGATGCCCTGCGCGATGCCGCCCTCGATCTGGCCTTCGACCAGCACCGGATTGATCGCCTTGCCGACATCATGCGCTGCGGTGACCTTGATCAGCTTCACCGTGCCGAGCTTCAGATCGACCTCGAGCTCGGCGATCTGCGCGCCATAGCCATAGACGGCATAGGGTTTGCCCTGGCCCTTGGCGTCGAGCGGCAGCGTCGGGGGGTCGTAGGTTTCTTCGGCGACGAACACCATGCCGTCGGCATCGACCTTCAACTCGGACAGATCGATGCGCCGCGCGGCATCGCCTTCGCGGATGGAAAGGTTCGCACCGTCGAGCGCTATCGTCGCCTGTTCCGAGACGTTGGCGAAGCGCAGGATTTTTTCGCGCAACGAGCGGCCCGCCTTCTCCGCCGCCTTGCCCGTTACAAAAGTCTGGCGCGAGGCAGATGTTTTGCCGGCGTCGGGCGTGATCGCGGTGTCGGCGCTCCTCAGCTTGAACTTGTCCAGCGGCAGGCCGAGCGCGTCGGCGCAGATCTGCGTGATCACCGTGTTGGAGCCCTGGCCGATATCGACCGCGCCCTGATGCAGGACGACGTCGCCCGAGGCCGAGATGCCGACCTTGATGGTCGAGGGATTGGGCAGCGAGGTGTTGCCGCAGCCATACCAGCAGGAGGCGACACCGACACCGCGCTTGCTCGCGGTGTGGATCGCATTGAACGCCTCCGCGTCCGCCAGCGCACGCGTCCAATGCGGCCGAAGCTGATCCAGGCATTCGCCGATGCCGACGCCCGATTCCAGGCGCTGGCCGGTGACCGTCTCGCAGCCGTCGCGCAGGCAGTTCTTCAGCCGAAAATCCAGACGGTCCATACCGAGCTTGCCGGCGAGCTCGTCATAGAGCGTTTCCTGCATGATGGTGGCCTGCGGCACACCGAAGCCGCGGAAGGCGCCGGCGATCGGGCCGTTGGTGTGAATGGCGTAGCCGGTGGCGCGGTAGTTCGGCGTGGCATAGGGGCCGGAGGCATGCACCGGAACGCGGTTCGCGACGGTCGGCCCCCAGCTGGCATAGGCGCCGGTGTTGAAATCGCCCTCGAAGACCATGCCGGTGATGCGGCCCTCGGCATCAGCGCCGATGGTCGCCTTCATTTCGGCAGGATGGCGCTTGGTGGTCGACATCATCGATTCATTGCGGGTGTAGGCAAGCGCCGCCGGCCGACCCGTCTTCATCACGACAAGGCCGATCAGCGGCTGCAGCGAGACATCAAGCTTCGAGCCGAAGCCGCCGCCGGTCGCGGTCGGCACGATGCGGACCTTGTCGACGGCAAGCCCAAGCACCTTGGCGGTGTCGTCGCGGTCCATATAGGGCGCTTGCGTGCAGGCAACGACGACCAGCGTATCGCCATCCATGTAAGCGTAGCCGGCTTCCGGCTCGATATAGGCGTGCTCGACGAAAGAGGTTTCGATGGCGCCGGATGCCGTGACCGTCGCGCCGGCGAGCGCTCGTTCCGGATCGCCGCGTTCGACATAGCCGGAGGTGAGCAGGTTCGCGGGTCGGTGGCTGTGGATCCGCGCAGCACCTTCGGCCTTCGCCTCACGCGGCTGCAGCACATGCGGCAGCTCGGTCCAGGCGATCGGAAAATCCGTCAGGTCGAGATCGAGGATCGCCTCACGCTCGCCCGCCACCAGCGCCACAGCCTCGCCGCGCAGGCGGACAAAGCCTTCGGCCAGCGCCGGCTGGTCGGCAAAGGGACCGATAACGCCGAAGCAGTTCCTGCCGGGAATATCTGCGGCGGTGAAAACATCGGCGATGCCGGGATGCGCTTTGACCCAGGCATCGAGATCGCCGAAGCTGAAGCCGGCATGATAATGCGGCGAGCGGACCACCAGCACAGACAGCGCGTCGGCCGGGAAGGAATCGCCGCCGAACTTCTCGTCGCCGGTGACCTTCGGCACGCCATCGAGCCGGATCGGCGAAGCGCCGACCGCGCGGCCCACGTCCGGCAGGCGAAGGTCTATGCCGTTCATGTGCCGCGAGGCTTGCATCACCGCAGCGACGATCTTCCGGTAGCCGGTGCAGCGGCAGAGCACGCCGCCCAGCGCATCCTGCGTCTCTGCCTCGCTGGGTGTCGGGTTGCGCTCCAAGAGCGCGGTGGCCGCGACCAGCAGGCCGGGCGTGCAGATGCCGCATTGCGCGGCGCCATGTTCGAGGAAGGAGGCCTGCAGCGCCGAAAGCCTGCCATTGGCAAGACCTTCGACAGTGGTCACGGAAGCGCCAGTGACGGACGCCGCCGGTACAAGGCAGGCGCAGACCGGATCGCCATCGACCAGCACCGTGCAGGCGCCGCAATCGCCGGCGTCGCAGCCGACCTTGGTGCCGGTCAGCCGCAACTCGTCGCGCAACACCTGCGACAGGCGTCGCACCGGCGGCACGGAAACCCGGACGGCGGCGCCGTTGACCTCGAAGGCAATGTCGGCGCGTTCGATGCCGGACTGGGCCATGCCGGACTGTGCCATGCCGGGTCGGACCATGCTCATGCGGCCACCTTGCCTTGGTCGAGGCCAATTGCAGAGCGCACAGCGCGGACGACGATCTCGCGCGCCGCATGCTCCCGGTACTCGGCGCTGCCGCGCACATCGGCGATCGGCGACAATTCATCGATGGGCGCCGACAGCACCACGTCGGCAAGCGCCTCGTCGATCGGACGCCCGCGCAGGACCGCCTCGACGCCGGCGAGGCGGCGGGCGACCGCCGAGCAGGAACCGACCGCGATCGCCGCTTCGGCGACGACGCCATTCTCGACCACAATCCGCGCCGCAGTCATGGCGATCGAGATGACGAGATAGCGACGGGCGCCGAGCTTGACGAAGGCCGAGGTGCCGACCGCGGAACGCTTCGGCACGCGGATGGCGGTGACCATCTCGCCCGGCTGCAGCGCCGTGCGGCGATTGCCAAGTATGAACGCGTCGAGCGGCAGATGACGGGTGGCTTTCGCCGTGTGCAATTCAACATCGGCGTCGAGCGCAAGCAGCGCCGGCACGCCGTCGGCGGCGGGCGAGGCGTTGCAGAGATTGCCGGCAATCGAGGCGACGTTTTGGATCTGGACCGAGCCGACTTCGCGCGCGGCGGATTTCAGCGCGTCGAAGGCGGGCGAGAGCGGCAGGCGCACGATGTCGGTCCACCTCGTTCGGGCGCCGATCCGCCAGTATTCGTCGGTCTCTTCGATGCCGCGCAGTTCGGCGAGACCGTTGATGTCGAGGATGTTGTCGCGGAAGGGTTTTGCGCCCTGCGCCGGATAGAAATCCGTGCCGCCGGCGAGTATCCGCCAGCGGTCCTCGCCAAGCAAAGCGAGCGCCTCGTCGACCGTGGTGGGTTTCGCGTAACGGATCACGCTCTGCCTTCCAGAACCTTCCCAGAAACGAGCCGTCCCCGATTGGCCCGCCCAAAGCGCCTTGCCCTGGGACTTTCCGCCGGTATCCAGACCGGTCAAATTCATTCGTATGCAAATGATATCAGGCCGGTCGGAATTGTCAAAGCCGGAGTTGGCGCGGCAAAGACCTGAACGCGATTGTTATGGTGCCGGAGGTTGACGCCGCCGCCCATCTGGTCAAGGTTCCGTGTCCGGTCGCGTCAGCGGCTTTGGACTGGAGCCTCAACCCGATACGAAGGGGCCCAAACGAGAGGAAGCCGCATGGCCGACGAAGCGCTGATCGTCATCGACCTGCAGAACGATTTTTGTCCAGGCGGCGCGCTGGCGGTGGCCGGCGGCGACGAGATCGTGCCTTTGGTCAACGACCTGATCCGGCGGACCGACCACGTGATCCTGACGCAGGACTGGCACCCGGCCGGTCATTCGAGCTTCGCCTCCAGCCATCCGGGCAAACAGCCCTTCGAAACCATAGACATGCCCTATGGGCCGCAGACCTTGTGGCCGGACCATTGCATCCAGGGCAGCCTCGGTTCCGATTTCCATTCCGGGCTTGCCTGGACCAAGGCCGAGCTGGTGATCCGCAAGGGGTTCCGCACAGCGATCGACTCCTATTCGGCGTTCTTCGAGAACGACCACGCGACGCCAACCGGCCTTGGCGGCTACCTGAAGGAGCGCGGCATCGACACGATCACGCTGGTCGGGCTCGCCACCGATTTCTGCGTTGCCTTTTCCGCGCTCGACGCGGTGAAGCAGGGTTTCAGAACGACGGTCCGGCTCGACGCCTGCCGCGGCATCGACCTCAACGGCTCGGTCGAGGCGATGCTGAAGCGCATGCGCGAAGCCGGCGTGACGCTCGAAGATCACTCGGCGGATTGACCGGACCGTGGGGAAAGACCCCCTCACCCGGATTGCGGGCTCCCCCTTCTCCCCTTGTGGGGTGAGAAGCGGTCCGCGCAGCGGACGAAAAGCCAATTGCTTGGCTTTTCGAGCTTCGAACGCCCTGAGCCAGCGAAGGGCCGGGTGGTGTCGCCGAAGGCGACGGATGAGGGGTGCTCCAGGGAACGTCGGCGCCTCACTCCGCTGGAACACCCCTCATCCGTCTCGGCGCTACGCGCCGATCCACCGCCCGGGGGCGAGCCACGGGTCTCGCCCCGTCCTTCGGACCCCACAAGGGGAGAAGGGGAAGGCGCGCGGCGGCCGGACGAAGGGGTTTTTCTCATTCGCTTCACTTGCCGTGTTGCTACTATTCCCAGCACAGGCTTACGCCGCTGAAATGCACGAACTGCCCGGCGCAGCGATGTCGCTGTGGTGGGGACTGCCCTTTGCCGGCCTGCTGCTGTCGATCGCGACCGGACCGCTGCTCTTTCATCACCTGTGGGAACATCATTACGGCAAGATCGCCGCCGGCTGGGCGGCGCTGGCAGTGGTCCCGCTGGCCGTCGCTTTCGGCATTCCGACGGCAGGCGAGGCCGTGCTGCACACGCTGCTCACCGAATATCTGTCCTTCATCATCCTGTTGTTCGCGCTCTACACCATCTCGGGCGGCATCCTGCTTGCCGGCAACATCCATGGCACGCCGCTCACCAATGCCGGCCTGCTGCTCATCGGCGCGCTGCTTGCCTCGGTCATCGGCACGACCGGCGCCTCGATGATCCTGATCCGGCCGATGCTGCGCGCCAACGACAACCGGCCGTTCAACGCCCATGTGGTGATTTTCTTCATCTTCCTGGTCTCCAACATCGGCGGCTCGCTGACGCCGCTCGGCGACCCGCCGCTGTTCGTCGGCTTCCTGCGCGGCGTGGATTTCTTCTGGACGACAGTGCACATCCTGCCGGACACGCTTTTTGTCGGCGGGCTGGTGCTGGCGGTGTTCCTGGCGATCGATCTGGTCCTGCATCGCCGCGAGGCCGGCATGCCGAAGATCAAGGACCCGACGCCTGATACAAAGGTGCGCCTGCGCGGGCTCGCCAACCTGCCGCTGCTCGCCGGCGTGATCGGCGCGATCCTGCTTTCGGCGAGCTGGAAGCCGGGCGTCAGCATCCCGATTTTCGGCGTCGGCCTCGAGTTGCAGAACCTGGTGCGCGACGCCGTCATCCTGGTGCTGGCCTTCCTGTCGCTGAAGGTCTCGTACAAGAGCCACCGAGAGGCCAACGGCTTCACCTGGGGGCCGATCGCCGAGGTGGCGAAATTGTTTGCCGGCATCTTCATCTGCATCGTGCCGGTCATCGCCATCCTGCGGGCCGGCCATGACGGCGCGCTGGCGCCGCTGGTGTCGCTTGTCACCTCCGCTGACGGCCAGCCCAACGATCTGGCCTATTTCTGGCTGACCGGGGCGCTGTCTTCCTTCCTCGACAACGCACCGACCTATCTGGTGTTCTTCGAGCTCGCCGGAGGCGATGCGCGGCACCTGATGACGGAGGCCGCCTCGACGCTTGCTGCGATCTCGGCCGGCGCCGTGTTCATGGGCGCCAACACCTATATCGGCAACGCGCCCAACTTCATGGTCTTCGCCATCGCCAGGCATCGCGGCTTCAAGATGCCGGGTTTCTTCGGCTATATGATGTGGTCCGGCCTTGTGCTGATCCCGACCTTTTTGATTGCCGGGTTTTTGTTTTTCAGGTGAGGCGAAGGACACTGGCGCTGTCCTTCATTGTCCTGGGTTCCTCGCCCCCGCAAAGCGGGGGAGAGGTGGCCGCGAAGCGGCCGGAGCGGGGGCTTTCGTAGGGCGCTCCCCTCTCCGTCTCGGCTTCGCCGAGCCACCTCTCCCCACTTACGTGGGGCGAGGAACAACCTGAGGCGTCGCCACGCCCGCCAATTTTCGAGGCTGCGGCAATTTCAGGGGCCTCAGCCCACCCCAACATATCTTCGCACCGCCGAGGGATCCGCCCGCAGCGCTTCGACGTCCACCGTCTCGCGATTGCGGCCGTTCTCGATGAAGCAAACGCGGTCGGCGACCGAGAGCACGGCGTCGACGCGCTGCTCGACCAGGATGGTGGAAACGCCGAGGTCGCGCAGCTTGGCCACCGTTTCGCGGATCCTGGCGATCATCGACGGCATCAGGCCCTCGGTCGGCTCGTCCAGCAACAGCACCTGCGGTTCGAGGCAGAGCGCGCGGGCCATGGCCAGCATCTGCTGCTCGCCACCGGACAGCGTGCCGGAACGCTGCTTCAGCCGCTCGCGTAGCAGCGGGAAGAGATCGAGGACGTTCTCGCGCGTCTCTCTGCCCTTGCCGCGCGCCATCAAGCCGATCTCGATGTTTTCCGCAACGCTCATCTCGGCGAACAGGCGCCTGCCCTGCGGCACATAGGCGACGCCAGCCTTGGGCACGTCATGCGCGGCGAGGCCAGTCAGTTCCTTGCCATCCAGCTTGATCGAGCCGGCGGCCGCCGGGACCAGCCCCATGATTGCCTTCAGCGTCGTCGTCTTGCCGGCGCCGTTGCGGCCGAACAGGCACAGCACCTCGCCCTTGTTTAAGGCCAGGTCGAGGCCGTAGAGCACCTGCACCTCGCCATAGAAGCAATCGAGGCCGGCAATGGTGAGCAATCCCGTATCAGCCATGGGTCGCTCCGAGATAGGCGTCCTGGACTTGCGAGTTGGCGCGGATCTCACCCGGCGTGCCTTCCGCCAGGATCTTGCCCGAATTGAAGACGGTGATGCGGTCGGCGAGTCCCATGACGACCGGCATGTTGTGCTCGATCAGAAGAACCGTCGCGTCCCTGGCGATCCCGCGCACCAGCGTGATGAAATTGTCGATCTCGCTGTCGGCCAGGCCCTGTGTGGGCTCATCGAGGATCAGCAAACGCGGCTTCAGCGCCAGGCCCATCGCCACTTCGAGCAGACGCTGGTGGCCGTAGGAAAGATGCGCGGCCAGCGTGCCGGCGCGGTCGGCAAGTCCGGTGCGCTCCAGCGCCGCCATGACGCCGGTCCTGACCTGCCCCTTGGTGCGGCCGTCCGTCAGCGTACGCTGCACCGGCAGCGCGACATTGTCGAAGACCGTGAGATTGGCGAAGACGCTGGTGATCTGGAACGTGTAGGCGACGCCGAGCCTGACCCGTTGGTAGGCCGGCATGGCGGTGATGTCGACGCCGTCGAAGACAACGGCACCCGACGACGGCCGGATGCGGCCCGAGAGCAGGCTGACGAAAGTCGTCTTGCCGGCGCCGTTCGGGCCGATGACGGCGCGGATCTCGCCCGGCATCAGCGCGAAGTCGACGCCGTCGACGGCGCGCAGGCCGCCGAACTGACGCGACAGGCCCTTGGTGGTGAGCAGCGGCGTCATGGCAGCCACCCCAGCCAGCGCTCGCGGATGCTGCCCATGATGCCTTTCGGGGCAAACAGAACGAGCAGGATGAGCGCGACGCCGACGATCAGGAGATAGGCCGAGGTGAAGCCGCTCGTGATGTCGGTGACATAATACATGAACAGGGTGCCGATGAGCGGCCCGAGCGTGGTCGCGGCGCCGCCGAGCAGCACCCAAAGCAGCGGCAGGATGGAATACTGGATCGACGCGAAATTCGATCCGACATAGCCGAACAGCAGCGCATAGGCGGCGCCCGACGCCGCGCAGATGGCGCCCGAGGCGACGACAGCGACGAGCTTGTTGGCCACCGTGTCATAGCCAAGCATCTTTGTGCGCTCTTCGTTCTCTCGGATGGCGACCAGCACGCGGCCGAAGCGGGAGCGGACAAGGGCAAGCGTGATAAGCAGCACAACCGAGAACAACGCCAGCGCGCCCATGTAGCGCACCGTCGGGTTGGTCAGGTCGAGCGAGACGCCGCCGATCGAAATCACCCGCGATGCCTGCTGGATGACCAGCCCCTGGTCGCCGCCGGTCCAGGCGGCGAAATAGAGGATCATCAGATAGAAGACCTGGGCGAACATCATGGTGACGATCATGAAGGCCACGCCTGAAGTCCGCAGCGCCAGCAGGCCGATGACCAGAGCGAGCAGCGCGCCGCAAGCGACGCCGGCAAGGAAGGCTTGCGGCACGCCCCAGCCGAGGTGGTAGACAGTCAGGCCCGCGCCATAGAGGCCGGCCGAGAAGAACATGGCGTGGCCGAGGCTGAGCAGGCCGACATAGCCGAAGAGCAGGTTGTAGCCCATGGCAAAGACCGCCAGCGCCATGATGCGGGCGAACAGACCCTGATGATAATCCGGCAGGACGAAGTTCAGCGCGAACAGAAGCGCGATGACGCCGATATGCAGGGCGTAGGTCTTTGCCGGCGAAGCATCCCTCATCGCGGCGCGGTTCCGAACAGGCCTTGCGGGCGGAACACCAGCACCATGGCGACCACCAGCGTGGCGATGATCTTGGCCAAGGTCGGCGAGAAGAACATCGAGATGATGCCGTCGGAGAGGCCGATCAGGATGGCGGCGACGACGGTTCCGCGGAGCGATCCCAGGCCACCGATGATGACGACGATGAAAGACAGAAGCAGCGGGTCCTGCCCCATCAGATAATGCGCCTGGCTGATCGGCACGATCAGCACCGCGGCGATGGCCGCCAGCATGGCGCCGACGGCGAAGACGCCGGCATAGACGCGCTCGACCGGAATGCCGAAGGCCTGCGCCGTCTCGCGGTCATATTGGGTGGCTCGCATGATCAGTCCGATCCTGGTGCGGGTCAGCACCAGCCAGGTGATCACGAGCAGGATGGCGGAAGCCGCGACCACCGACAGCTTGTAGCCGGAATAGCCGAACCACGGCAGAAGGATGCGATAGCTGAAGGGCGGCTCGACCGGGCGTGCCTCCGGCCCGTAAAAGGTGAGCGCGAGTTGCTGGATGATGTAGAGCATGCCGATGGTGGCGACGATGGTGCTTTCGGGGTTGTAGTTCAGCCGCCGCAGCACCAGCCATTCGGCGAGAAACGCGACCAGCCCGACGAGCAAGGGCGCGATCACGAGCGCTGCGGCGAAGCCGATGGCCGGATGGCCGGAAATCGCGGTCGAGACCGCCCAGGCGAGCACCGCGCCCAGCATGAAGAACTCGCCATGCGCGACATTGACGATGCGCATGACGCCGAACACCAGCGACAGGCCGAGCGCCGTCAGCGCCAGCACGGCGGAGGTGACGAGGCCTTCGAGGGCGGCGAGGAGGAGATGGGGTCCGAAGTGCATTACACGCAGGCAGGTGCCAAGCGCACCCCTCTCTGCCCTGCCGGGCATCTCCCCCTCAAGGGCGGAGATTGGCAGTTCCTGCGAAGGCGCCCACCTGCCGGCCTGGGCGATTGGCGAAAGCGGAAATAACAGCTGATCTCCCCCCTTGAGGGGGAGATGTCCGGCAGGACAGAGAGGGGGGCCTGGGCGCTCACGCTGGTTGGAATGAACCTACAGCGCCTGCGTCGTGTAATCCCCTTCCGGCTCGTAGAGGCCGTCCTCGATCTTGGTCTTGTGCACGACCTTGAGCTTGCCGCCTTCGACCTTGGAGATGTTCTGGATACCAAAGCACTGGTGGATCTTGCCGTTGAAGGTTTTTGGCCCCTGCGGATGCTCCGGTCCCTCGGCGAATTCCTTCAGCGCCTCGGTCGCCTCGACCAGCTTGGCGCGGTCCTCCGGTCCCTTGTAGCCGGCATCTTCCATCGCCTTCTTGACGACGTAGAGCGTTTCCCAGCAGCCGAACATGTGCGAGGCGGTGGAGATGTCCTTGGGATCGCCGACGGCGGCGCCATTGTCGTCGATGCCGACGGCGGCGCGATAGGCCTTCTGCGCGGCGGAATCATCGGGCTGCGCGTAGCGCGGCGAGCCTTCCCAGAAATGGCTGCCGTCGAGGAATTCGAGGCCGGGGCTGTTGATGTCGACGGCCTCGAGCGAATCCATGAAGCCGAAAAGCTGCGGCCTTTGCGAACCGTAGAACTCGCCGAGCTCCTTGACGAAGGTGAGCACAGCAGGGCCGACCATGACGTGGTAGATCACCTCGGTCTCGGCCGGGATCTGCGGGAAGTATTTGGTGAAGGAGCTTTCCGTCGGCGGGATAGCGATCTGGGCGATGACGTCGGCGCCTTGCGCCTTCAGCGCCGGCGGCAGGTAGTCGCGATGGTCGTAGCCGAAGGCGAAGTCGGGGAAGATCTGCGTCACCTTCTTGCCGGCATTCGCCGCGATCCACGGCGCCATGGACTGGATCTGGCTCTTCACGTCGGTGATGCCGGGCTGGAAGACGTAGCGGTTGAGCTTGGTCGAGGCGACGTGGTGGCCTTCGCTGACCACGAAATAGGGGATCTTGTTCTCGCCGGCGGCGGGCGCCGAGCCGATCACGACATGCGAGAACAAAGTGCCGAAGACGATGTCGGTCTTGTGCTGCTTGGCGAATTTGTTGACCACCTCGGCGCCGCGCGCCGGATCGGTGCCGTCATCCTCGATAACCAGCTCGACCTTGCGGCCACCGATGCCGCCGGCATCGTTGATCGCCTTGACGGCGGCAGCACTCGTCTTCTCGTACCAGCGGCCATAGGCGGCGCCGATGCCGGTGCGGTGCGACTGGAAGCCTATTCTGATCGGTGCCGAGCTCTGCGCCTGGCTGTAGCGGACGAAGCCGGGCGCCAGTGCCAGGCCGGCACCGGCGGCGATGCCTTTCAGCGCGGTGCGGCGCGACAGCGTCGTCTTGGAGAGGTCGAAAAATCCGTTCTTGTCAGCCATGTCCGTTCCCCTGTTTTTTCAGTCTTGACCAGCGATAAGGCGGCTAATCCATCCCGTTCCGAAGGATGGAAAAATTGCATGTGTACAAACTAAATCACCAAAGCTTTGGCCTGGCAAGCGAGCTTTACCCGACGGCATCGTTGGCACGCTTTGTGTCATCCGGCGGTCGGCGTGGCAAGCAACCAAAGGCCGAAGATCGTGTAGGCGATCATCAGCAAGGTGAGTGGCAATTGACTGAGCGCTGCGCGCGATGGCTGCCGATGGAGACGCCAGGCAAGGCTATGCGCGACGAGCACCGCCAGCACATGGCCGGCTATGATGACACCGGCCTGCAGATTCCACAGCCACCAAGCCGACTGAGCGCCGGCAACGACGCCCGCTTCGACCATCATGTTAGCGGTGCCGAAGAGATTCCAGCCGAGCGCGAAAGGATCGGAGAGTGCGACCAGCGCGTACTGGCCGTCGACCAGCAGCGCCGCGAGGTAATGCGCGATGTGATAGGCAAGCGCGATCGGCACGATCGACCAGACCAGCAGGCCGACCACCTCGCCGAAAGAATGTTTGTCGCCGGCGAGGCGCTGGCCGAGAAAGACGGCCAGGGCGAACACCGCCGCCAGCAAGACGAAGGTGAGCACCAAGCCAAAACTGCCGATGCCGATCAGCGCGGTGCGGCCGGGATATTCCAGCGGATTGACGCCGAACAGGCCGAGCCAGAAGAAGGTTTTCGACAGGCCGTCGAAGGACACCGAAGACAGGGCGAGGAGGAGAAAGGCGGTGCCGCTCGGTGGCAACGGCTCGGCCGTCAGCAGCTTGGCGCCGGGCCAGCACAAGGAGAGGTGGCCTTCGCGGCGCTCAAAGGGCGCGAAGCGGGCGACCATGGCGAAGAAGACGGTCAGGAATTCACCCCGTTTGCTCCAGTCATCATAGCCGACGATGAGCATGGCGATGAAGCTAACCAGCCAATACATGCCGGCGGCAAAGGCCAGGCGCGCGGGATCGTCAGGCGCGGGATCGATCAGCTCGAACCAGGCGAAGGCAAAGAACAGCACGAAGGCCGGCCGGTAGCCGAGCGAGTTGGGCAGGCGCGATCGCTTTTCATCGTCCGCAGGAAGGCCGAGCACGCGAGAGGCGACACGCCAAGGGCCGTACCACGGATTGAGCCATGACCAGAGATCGCCGAGCACGCCCTGCAGCAGCGTGAAGCCGGCCCAGAGCAGCGTCCAGATCACCAGCGGCAGTGGATTGGATAGCGGGTCGCGGCTGCCCAGAAAGCCGGCGGCGACGAGAAGTATGTAGCCGGCAAATGAAATCAAGCTGAAGAGGGTGCGCGGAGCATCGCCAAAGGTGAGCATGGGCAAGCGCCGGCGCCAGAAGCGGTCAAGCGCAGTGGGCGGCAGCAGCGCCAGGACGAGGAAGCTGACGGCCACAGCCAGCGCGCCGCCGGCGATATAGAAGCCGGTCGGGAGGAGCAGGACGTGGCCTCGATCGGAGGCATGAGCTAAGGCGGGGGTGGGGAGAAAGGAGGCAAGTGCAGTTGCAAGAAAGGCCAGCCTCGAAGGTCGGCGCTCTACGGCGCCCCCCTCTGTCCTGCCGGACATCTCCCCCACAAGGGGGGAGATCGGCGGTTTCGGCGCCGGCTTTCCTCCTGCAACGTCCGAGGTTGGCGAAGACGGTGATGACAGCTCAATCTCCCCCCTTGTGGGGGAGATGTCCGGCAGGACAGAGGGGGGCGCGAAGGAACTCGGCTTATCCAGGAATTCCATTCGTCCAGGCCTTAAGCCTCTACACCTTCACCAGATGCTCCACCCTTCCCTTCTCGCCAAAGATGCGCAGATAGCGCTTGATCTCCTTCTCATCCCCGGTCGCCTTGGCAGGGTTGTCCGACAGCTTCACCGCCGGCCGCCCATTGGCTTCCGTCACCTTGCAGACCAGCGAGATGGCGTCGAGGCTGTCGGTCTCCGTCGGCGCGCAGCCTTCGAAATCGTTGGTGAGGTTGGTGCCCCAGCCGAAGGACATGCGCACCTTGCCGCGGAAGTGCCTGTAGGTCTCCTCAATGGTCTCGACCTCGAGGCCGTCGGAGAAGATCAGCAGCTTCTGCTTGGGGTCCTTGCCCTTCTTGCGCCACCAGTCGATGATCTTCTCGCCGCCCTCGATCGGCGGCGCGCTGTCGGGGCGGAAGCCGGTCCAGTCGGCGACCCAGTCCGGCGCGTCGCGCAGGAAGGAGTCCGTGCCGAAGGCGTCGGGCAGCACGATCAGGAGATTGCCGCCATAATAGCGCTGCCAGTCCTGCAGCACCTTGTAGGGCGACTGCCGCAACTCCTCCTCGGAGTTGGCAAGAGCCCCGAACACCATCGGCAGTTCATGCGCGTTGGTGCCCAAAGCCTCGAGGTCATTGTCCATGGCCAGAAGCACGTTGGAGGTGCCGGTGAAGGCATCGCCGATCCCTTCCTTCAGCGCCTCGACGCACCAGCGCTGCCAGAGGAAAGAGTGACGGCGTCTTGTGCCGAAGTCGGAAATGCGGATGCCGGGCAGCGCCTTCAGCCGCTCGGTCTTGGCCCACATCTTGGCCTTGGCGCGAGCATAGAGCACATCGAGCGCGAAGGGGCCGAAGGAACGCATCGCGGCTCGCGAGCGCAGCTCGTTGATGATGGCCAAGGCGGGGATTTCCCAGAGCGTCGTGTACATCCAGGGGCCGGGGAAGGAGAGCACGTACTGACCGTCGCGCCTGGACAGCTCGTAGGCGGGCAAGCGGAAATCCTCTAGCCATGCGAGGAATTCCGGCTCGAAGATCTGCTTGCGGCCGTAAAAGGTGTTGCCGCCCAGCCAGATCATCTCCTTCTTGGAGAAACGCAAAGTGCGGGCATGGTCGAGCTGCTCGCGCAATTCCCCTTCGTCGATCTCATCGGCCAGGCGCACCGAGGTCGTGCGGTTGATCAAGGTGAAGGTGGCGTCGACCTTGGGATACATGCCCCAGATCATCTGCAGCATCAGAAGCTTGTAGAAGTCGGTGTCCAGCAGGCTGCGGACGATCGGGTCCAGCTTCCATGTGTGGTTGTAGACGCGCCGCGCTATATCAGTCTTTGCCATGCTTCCTCACCCAGAAGCACGACGCACTCAAACGCGGGCGCCACGCTTCAAGTCCTTGTTCGAGCAACTCCGGATGGAAGACCGTCGCGCGGTTTTCCTGGAATTGCCTCAGCCAACTGCCTCTTAGCATTGTATTTTCGAACGCGCTCCCCGCTTTGCAAGCTGGCCCGACAAAAAGCAGCCATGCAAGTCCAGCCGTCAGGACAGGGCCCTGGCGCATTTTCACCGTTTCACGGAAACGGCGAAATGCTCCAGTTTTTCTGTTTTGACGCAATTCCAGACGGAAAACCGCTTCACACTTTTCCTGGAATTGCTTTGGCGCCGATAACCTTCAGCGCGGGACGTTTCCTGCGGCTCGGCAC
>NZ_RZRX01000110.1:0-19716 GCF_003997405.1 Mesorhizobium sp. M2A.F.Ca.ET.042.01.1.1 | reverse complement strand
GGGTGGGCGAAAGGGAGAATTGTCGGCCTGGAAAAAATCATCTGTTAACACTATATTTAGTGTTTGCAGGCAGGCTAGGCGCTAGATAATGTGACCTTCCTCTACGGAGGGAATCGATCAAAGTTTCAGTTTAGGGACCCGCGAGGGTCGGCCTGCAGCCTGGGCAAATGCCTGGGAAAGCGTTCTGCTGCCTGCATGCCGGCGCCTGCGACGAGGAGAGTGCCGGCGCTGCTCGCAATGCCGGCAAACGGCGGACTGCGCTTTTCGCCATGTGGGGCAGAAATCCCCGGGGAAAGGCGCTATATATAGACACAAAGGGACCGGACCAATGCGCATCGAGCGTCGCTTCACCAAGCCAGAGCAATCAGCCTATGCGGAGATCGAATTCCGCAAGGCCCTGTCGGAGATCAAGAATCCCGACGGCTCGGTAGTGTTCCGCCTCGACAACATCGATGTGCCGGCGCAGTTCAGCCAGGTCGCGGCAGACATCCTGGCCCAAAAATATTTCCGCAAGGCCGGCGTGCCGGCGCGGCTGAAGAAGGTCGAGGAGAACGACGTCCCCTCCTTCCTGTGGCGCTCGATCGCCGACGAGGCCGAGCTCGCCAAGCTGCCCGAGGCCGAGCGCTACGGTTCGGAAACCGACGCCCGCCAGGTCTTCGACCGTCTCTCCGGCACCTGGACCTATTGGGGCTGGAAGGGCGGCTACTTCAAGTCCGAGGAAGACGCGCGCGCCTTCCGCGACGAGCTCGCCTATATGCTCGCCACCCAGCGCGTCGCGCCGAACTCGCCGCAATGGTTCAACACTGGCCTGCACTGGGCCTATGGCATCGACGGCCCGAGCCAGGGACACTTCTATGTCTGCCCCTTCACCGGCAAGCTGACCAAGTCGAAGTCGGCCTATGAGCATCCGCAGCCGCATGCCTGCTTCATCCAGAGCGTGCAGGACGACCTCGTCAACGAGGGCGGCATCATGGATCTGTGGGTGCGCGAGGCGCGCCTGTTCAAATACGGTTCCGGCACCGGTTCGAACTTCTCCATGCTGCGCGGCGAAGGCGAGAAGCTGTCCGGCGGCGGCCGCTCCTCCGGCCTGATGAGTTTCCTCAAGATCGGCGACCGCGCCGCCGGCGCCATAAAGTCGGGCGGCACGACGCGCCGCGCCGCCAAGATGGTCATTGTCGATGCCGACCACCCCGACATCGAGCAGTTCATCGACTGGAAGGTCAATGAAGAGCAGAAGGTCGCCTCGCTGGTGACCGGCTCCAAGATCGTCAAGAAGCACCTCGAAGCCATCATGAAGGCCTGCGTCAATTGCGAAGGCAATGGCGACGACTGCTTCGACCCGGCGCTGAACACCGCGCTGAAGCGCGAGATCAAGGCGGCCAAGAAGGACGCCGTGCCGGAGAACTACATCTACCGCGTCATCCAGTTCGCCAAGCAAGGCTACACCTCGATGGCGTTCAACACCTACGACACCGACTGGGATTCGGATGCCTATCTCACCGTCTCCGGCCAGAACTCCAACAATTCGGTATCGCTGAAGGACAATTTCCTGCGCGCCGTTGAGGCCGACGGCGACTGGCAGCTTACCGCCCGCAAGGACGGCAAGGTGCTGAAGACGCTGAAGGCGCGGGATCTGTGGGAAAAGATCGGCTATGCCGCCTGGGCGTCGGCCGATCCCGGCCTGCACTTCAACACGACGATGAACGACTGGCACACCTGCGCTTCCGCCGGTGCGATCCGGGCCTCCAACCCGTGCTCGGAATACATGTTCCTCGATGACACGGCCTGCAACCTGGCCTCGATCAACCTCCTGCCCTACCGCAGGGAAGACGGCACGATCGACATCGCCGCTTACGAGCATACCGTTCGGCTGTGGACCGTCGTGCTCGAAATCTCGGTGATGATGGCGCAGTTCCCGTCCAAGGAGATCGCCAAGCTCTCCTACGACTACCGCACGCTAGGCCTCGGCTACGCCAATATCGGCGGCCTGCTGATGACCTCGGGAATCCCTTACGACTCCGACGAGGGCCGCGCCATCTGCGCCGCGCTGACCGCCATCATGACCGGCGTCGCCTACTCGACCTCGGCCGAGATGGCTTCCGAGCTCGGCGCCTTCCCGGACTATGACCGCAACGCCCAGAACATGCTGCGCGTCATGCGCAACCATCGCCGCGCTGCCTATGGCGACAAGGACGGCTACGAAAAACTCGCCGTCAACCCGGTGCCTCTCGTCGCCTCCGACCTGAAGCAGCCGGCTTTGGCCGAGCATGCCCGCGCCGCCTGGGACCGCGCCATCGAGCTCGGCGAGGAGCACGGCTATCGCAACGCCCAGGCGACCGTGATCGCGCCGACCGGCACGATCGGTCTGGTCATGGACTGCGACACCACCGGTATCGAGCCCGACTTCGCCCTGGTGAAGTTCAAGAAGCTCGCCGGCGGCGGCTACTTCAAGATCATCAACCGCGCCGTGCCGGAAGCGCTCCGCACGCTAGGCTATTCCGAAAGCCAGATCGCCGAGATCGAGGCCTATGCCGTCGGCCACGGCAACCTCAACCAGGCGCCCGGCATCAACCCGTCGACGCTCAAGGCCAAGGGCTTCACCGATGAGAAGATCGCGGCGCTGAATGCGGCGCTGAAGTCGGCCTTCGACATCAAGTTCGTGTTCAACCAGTGGACGCTCGGCGCCGACTGGGTGAAGGACACGTTCGGCTTCACCGATGAGCAGCTCGGCGACGTCTCCTTCGAGATGCTGCCGGCCCTGGGCTTCTCCAAGAAAGACATCGACGCCGCCAACATCCATGTCTGCGGTGCCATGACCCTTGAGGGAGCCCCATTTCTAAAAGACCAGCACCTGCCGGTGTTCGACTGCGCCAGCCCCTGCGGCAAGATCGGCAAGCGCTCGCTCTCGATCCAGAGCCACATCCTGATGATGGCGGCGGCCCAGCCCTTCATCTCGGGCGCCATCTCCAAGACCATCAACATGCCGAATGAGGCGACGGTCGAGGACGCCAAGAACGCCTACATGCTGTCCTGGAAGCTGGCGCTGAAGGCCAACGCGCTCTATCGCGACGGCTCGAAGCTGTCGCAGCCGCTCAACGCCTCGCTGCTCGCCGATGGCGAAGAGGATGAGGACGAGGCGGTCGAGCAGCTGATCGCCGCGCCCGCCGCGCAGCGCGCCGTGCAGGTGACGGAAAAGATCGTCGAGCGCGTGGTGGAGCGTCTCTACCGCGACCGCGAGAAACTGCCGAACCGCCGCAAGGGCTACACCCAGAAGGCCGTCGTCGGCGGCCACAAGGTGTACCTCCGCACCGGCGAGTTCGATGACGGCCGCCTGGGCGAGATCTTCATCGACATGCACAAGGAGGGTGCTGCCTTCCGCGCGATGATGAACAACTTCGCCATCGCGATCTCGCTCGGCCTGCAGTACGGCGTGCCGCTCGACGAATATGTCGAGGCCTTCACCTTCACCAAGTTCGAGCCGGCCGGCATGGTTCAGGGCAACGACGCGATCAAGAACGCGACGTCGATCCTCGACTACGTGTTCCGCGAGCTCGCGGTCTCCTATCTCGGCCGCCACGACCTCGCCCATGTCGACCAGTCGGATTTCGACAAGACCGCACTCGGCCGCGGCATCACCGAAGGCAAGGCGACGCCCTTCTCCAAGGGCCTCTATCGCGGCGCCTCGCCGGTGAAGCTGGTGAGCGGCATCGGCAGCGATCCCAAGGGCTTTGGTGGCTCAGCCCCGACCATCGCCCCTGCCCGGGCCGCACCCACCGCCTTCGCTGGCTCCAACGTGCTGGCGCTGAAGCCGGCCAGCGACGAGGCGATCGCCTACAAGCGCGACTATGAGGAGCGCGCCCGGGAACTGGCCGAGGACATGGTAGAAGAGGAAGCCGAAGCCGCCGGTGGCGCCGAGGCGCTCTTCACCGACGCCGCCGCCAACGAGGCCGCCGAGGCGAAGAAGCTCGCCGCAACCCGCCGCCAGCAGTCGCTGCTGCAAGGCTACACCGGCAATGAATGCTCCGAGTGTCACAACTTCACCATGGTGCGAAACGGCACCTGCGAGAAGTGCGACACGTGTGGCTCGACGAGCGGGTGCAGCTGAGGAACGGATCAACACCGTTGGATGACGCGAACCACATCGAGTGGCTCAAATCGAAGCTGCCGCAACATAAAAAGCTTGCGGCAGTTTCAGCATCTTTAATAGAGAACTTGCTCGCGTCAGAAGGCGTTGAGTATCTGAGCGTTACTTACCGGTCAAAGTCTCTGGCAAGCGCTCTCGAAAAAATAAAAAGGAAATATATAGTGATCCAGCCATCCAACTGACCGATCTGTCTGGAGTTCGAGTAGTAACATACCTTGAGAAGCAAGCCACACTTGCCTCGCAAGTAATTAGAAAATCTTTCTACATAGACGACGGGAATAGTGCTAACCGCGCCAATGCTCTTGGTAGCGATCGCGTTGGCTACAGATCTAACCATTTTGTTTGCAGTCTAGGAGAAAACAGAAAACACCTACCGGAATACAGGATAATAGGTGACCTCAAGTTCGAGATGCAAATTCGAACTATACTTCAGCATGCGTGGGCTGAGTTGGCTCACGACAGATCATTTAAATTCAATGCAGCCCTGCCAGAGTTAATTCAGCGAAAATTAAACCTCCACTCAGCGATGCTAGAAATTGTAGATGGAGCATTCCAAGAAATATCCGATTCCGTTGATCGATATAAAGAAAATATAGAAAGTAAGAGCATAGTTGAAATAAGCGATACTCCGGTAGATTCTATCTCTGCGATAAAGCTTATAAATGACATCGCTAAGAAAAATAAGATTTCGATGTCTGGAGAAATTACGAAATCGGTAGTTAAAGAAATAACTGACTTTGGAATAAAAACAATTGGAGACCTGCAGAAGCTAGCTACGCAGGATTTCATTTCCAACTTTAAGAAACACAAGTCAGGGAAGAACACAGCGATCGGCTTTGTCAGATCTATGATGATGTTCAAGGATGTTGAGCGCTATCTTGGAATAGAGCACGACTGGAAGGGAATGACCGAAGCGTTATATGGTCTGCTGAAGGACCGCTATGGCGAAGAAACTATAGAACGATTACTTGACGAGTATGAAATTTTGAGAACGCTGTGAGTTAACAGTAGCCGAGGAAAACCTGCGCGGCTTTCGAAGCGAAGCGGAGCAGACCTGGAATTCATGTCGTGACGCAGACAGAAAAGCTGGAGGTGCAGGATCAAGCGCCCGGCAGCGATGACAGTCTCGACCGCCGCGAACTTCGCGCACATCACTCATCAATTCTCTGGTCCAGCCCGAGGGTGGCGAGCTGCCATCGCACTCAAGCCGCCTCGCCCACGCGTTGACCTACATCAAGGCCGTGCCAATCACCACCCCTACTATGCCGCCGTCAGCAATGACTTTGGAGGCGAAGATGGACCAGGAGATCAAAAACAAGATCCAGACGCTTTTAGACCAGAACCGGATCATGACGGTCGCAACGCTGAGGCCGGACGGCTGGCCGCAGGCGACGACTGTGGGCTACGTCAATGACGGCCTTACCCTCTACTTCCTCTGCGGCCTGGACAGCCAGAAGGCGGCGAATATCGCGCGGGACGATCGCCTGTCGCTGACCATAGACCACGACGCGCCGCAGGTGATGGAGATCACTGGGCTTTCCATGGCGGCGCGAGCGCAGCCAGTCACCGACAGGGCCGAGGCCGAGAAGGTCCTGCGCATGCTGCCGATGAAATATCCGCCGCAAACCTCGATGCCCGGTCCGATGCCGACGCCGGACCAGGTCCGCATCTTCCGCGTAATGCCGACAGTGATCTCCGTGCTCGACTACTCGAAGGGTTTTGGCCACACGGATCTGGTCACCTGCTGAGCGCGGCATCGCGCCCAAGCGAGCCAATTGATCGATCGCATGATCCAGATCAAAGCAAAGCCCATCGTTCCCGGTGTTTCCTCGGCTGTTCTTTCCGAGGAGATGGAAATGCCTACAGAGAGCCTAATCGTCGTCACCGCCATTGTGGCCTATTTCGCGACCTTCATGGTCGTGCTCGCTTATGTGACGATGGCGGAGTCGCGACATCTGCCACGGAGATAGCCAAGGCGATCGGATGCACCTCAATCCGCGTCGGCCACCATCTGGCCGCCGCCGCCCAGCCAGGCGCGCCATTGCCGCTCATCGCCGTGGAAGACGTTGAGGTCGATGCGGCCTGTCACGCCATGCGACAGGCCGGAGCCCGAATATTGCCAGAACAGCCATTTGCGGCCCGGATAGACTTTCGAGGGATGCGCCGCCACCGCGCGCAGCCAGAACGGATAATCCAGGAAGGCGCCGCGCAGATTGTCACGATAGAAATCGGGGCTGGTGTAGATGATCGGGCGCTGGCCGTAATGGCGCTCCAGCTTGTCCATGAACACCTGCATCTTCTCCAGCACCTTTTCGCGCGAGGGCTTGCGCCTGCAGGAGGATTCGCCGTTCCACTCGACGTCGATGACCGGCGGCAGCGCGCCGTCCATCTTCGGCACGTTGCGGATGAACCAGTCGGCCTGCTCACCGGCCGTGCGGCACCAGTAGAAGAAATGATAGGCGCCGCGTTTCAGCCCGGCGGCGTCGGCGTTGCGCCAGTTCTTCATGAACATCGGGTCGAGATGGTCGCCGCCGTCGGTCGCCTTGATATAGGCGAAGTTGGCGCCCTGGGCGCGCAGCTTGCTCCAATTGATGTTCCCCTGCCAGCGCGAGACGTCGACGCCATGCACGGCCAGATGGCGCGGCGAGGAGCGGCCGAAATTGATCGGCTTGGCGTCACGGAAGGCATAGCGCGTGACCGGGCCGGCGAGCATGGCAGGCGCGGCGCGCGACAGCCGCTTCGGCGGCGAGACGAGTGCGGCCTCCTGCACCGGCGGCTCGACGCTGTCCGGGAGATCGGTCGCCGGGAAATTCACCGTTTCCTCCTCGGCCAGACCGAAGGGGCGCGAGTTCTCATCATCAAGGCGCGAATTCTCGTCGCCGGGACTCGCGCTGCCCTCGTCGAGCAGCGGCGCCGGCGGTGTGATGCGCGCCATGCCCGACATCGATGCGGTCTCTACGGTTTTCTCCCGCTGGACCGTCCTCATGCCCTTCGAAACCGGCGCGCTCGGCCGCACGACCGAGCTGGTCGTCTCGTTGGACGGCAGTTGCAGGGCATCGACGCCCGACGTGGACGAGCAGCCGGCAAGGCAAAGCGCTGCGAGCACGAAACTGACGACGCCAAAAATCCGCATCTTTGACCTGTACGCAAGACAAAACAGACCGAAGGCAGGAACAGCGCCGCCGGAAGCCCCATTCCTAATGAGAAATTACCAACAAAGTTTGAATCAAAATTTACCTTTGGCGCGACGCTCGTGGCCGATTCGGGGTGTGTCCCCCGTCACCTCGCCCTGCGCGAAGGCGCAGCCGCGAGCGAGCCTAGAATCAGGACGATCGTCGCCGGATCGGCGGACGCATTGAAGCGGGGGCTAAACCTGGCTCGCCTGGCACCCCATATAAGGGGCTCGCGCAAAGCCAAGCGCTCACGTATTCAAGGACTGTGCTTAATGTCGAAGTCACGAACGATCAAAGTCGCGTCGATCCTCATGATCCTCCTGATGGCGCTCGGGACCGTCTCCATCGGCACCGCCGAGGCGCGCATGGGCGGCAGCTTTGGCAGCCGTGGCAGCCGCACCTATCAGGCGCCCGCGCCGACCAGGACGGCCCCTTATACGGCGCCTGTCACGCGCTCGATGACGCCACAAACCACCCAGTCCATCCCATCATCGCAGTCGTTTCCCGGCTCCGCGCGCCCTGGATTCTGGCGTGGTTTCGGCGGCGGTTTTGTCGGCGGCCTTGTGGGAGGACTGTTCTTCCAGGGCCTGTTCGGCATGATGCTGGGCCATGGTTTCGGCGGCATTGGCGGCGGCCTCAGCTTCATCTTCCAGCTGCTCTTGATCGGCGGCCTGGTGATGCTGGCGATGCGCTTCCTCAATCGAGACAATGCCGCGCCGGCCAATATGCGAAACGCCGGCGTTCCGTTCGGACGGCAAGGCTGGGGCAGCGTGCCGCCCAGCTATTCGTCCAACGCCGCAAGCTTCGGCTCCGCTGACGCATCAGGAGCCGATGAAATCGGCATCACTGGTGTTGATCGCGACGCGTTCGAACGAATCCTCGGCGAGGTGCAGGCTGCCTTCACCCGTGAGGATCACCAGGGTTTGCGCCGGCTGACGACCCCCGAAATGGTTTCCTATCTTTCGGAGGAACTGGCGGACAACGCGACCCACGGCCTCAAGAACGAGGTTACAAACCTTAGGCTACTGAAGGGCGAAGTGGCGGAGGCGTGGCGGGAAGGCCCGCGTGACTACGCCACCGTGGCGATGCGCTGGTCGGCGATCGATATCATGCGCAACCGCCAGACCGGCGCCATCGAGAAGGGCGATCCCAACAATCCGGTCGAAGCGACCGAGCTGTGGACCTTCACCCGCCAGGCCGGCGAACCATGGCTACTGTCCGCGATCCAGGACGCGTCCGGCTAATGCATGTCGCCCAGAAGTGTACGCGGTTCTGGGACAACGACATGCATCAAAACAAAGGCTTAAAGCGCGTCGCCTGAAGCCGGTTCAGCGCGACGCGCTTTAAGCTGGAAGCGCAATGCGGCGAGCGCTCTGACTACTTCCTGAACACCCCGATCATCGGCCCGAGATTCCAGAAATCATCGTTGCGGCCGATGCCGGGCGCGTAGAGGCTCGAGATCGAACCGTCGAGGAAAAGCGCGTTCGGGCAGCCGAGCTGGTCGCGGAACAGGCGCGCGAATTCGTGGAAGGTCACGACATCGTCCGAGATCGCGAAGACCGCGACGCCGTCGGCGCGCACGCCGACGCCATCGCGGATTTTTCGCGAGGTGCCGTCCGTATGGAATTTCGGATGCAGCTTGCCGTCGATGACCAGCATCGGCCCGGACTGCGTGGCGTAATCGACGCGCGGCGGACGCTTGAGGTAATCCTTGGTCGCACGAACCCCGGCCTTGCCGGCGCTGAGATAGAAGATGCCGTTGGGCTGCATGGAGAAATTGCCGGTTCCCGATCCGGTCTTCGCCGGCGTGACCTGCTCGCCGCGCTCGACATAGAGCCCAACCGGAGCGAGGTTCGGATGGTACATGCCGGCATTGATGCCGAACAGCATGCTGCGCCCCGCCGCTTGCTGCGCGTTGCGCAGATTGTGCAGCGACCGGTAGAAGTCGCCATCCTTGTTCTTCCAGAACAGCTCGATGGAAAAATGCTTCGGATCGGCCTCACAGACCAGATAGGCCGCGTTCTCGAAAGTCTGGTTGCGGCAGGGCGGCAGCGCCGTCAGCCATTGGCCAAGCCCCATGCCGGCTCCTGCGGCGGCAGGCACCGCCGATTTCACCAGCGTGGCCAGCAACGGCACGGATTGCAGCAGCGTCCCAAGATCCATCAGCCCGTCCGGCGGTCAGCTGTCGATAATGCGGATTGGTCGAGTTTCAAGTCAACCAACCGGCCGCGACGCTGACCAGCAGCACGACGCCGAGCAGGCCGCGATAGATCACAAACGGCCAGGCAGAGAAGCGCTCGAGCACGCGCATCAGCCCCCATATCGCGAAGAAGGCAGAGATCGAAGCGACCACGAGGCCGACGGCGAGGATGGACCAGCCATGCGCGTCGAGATGCACCTTGTGCAGTTCGTAGAGCTCCTTGAGGCCGGCGAGCGCAATGGCCGGCAAGCCGAGCAGGAAGGAGAGGCGCGCCGCCTCCGGCCGGGCGAAGCCCAGCCCCATTGCGGCTGTGAGCGTCGAGCCCGAGCGCGAGACGCCGGGAATTAGCGCGCCGACCTGGGCGATGCCCACCAAGAGCGCATCGAGGATCGAAGCCTGGCGCAGCATCAGCTTATGGCTGGCGAAGATCTCGGCCAGCCCCAAAAGGATCGCCATGGCGATGCAAGCCCAGCCGATGACGGCGAGCCCGCGCAGCGGCGAATTGCAGGCGTTGAGCACACCGGAAAGCGCAAGGCCGGCAATGATGATCGGGATGGTGGCAAGGATGATGCTGATCGCCAGGCGGAAATAGCGGTCGCCGAAATCGCGGCGCGAGATTGCCGCGATCGATCCGAAGAGCACGTCTCTGACATCGCTCCAGAAATAGCTGATCACCGCCGCCAGCGCCGCCAGCTGCATGGCAGCCGAGAAGGCCGATCCGGGATCCTGCCAGCCAAGCACCGCCGGCACGATGCGCATATGGGCCGTAGACGAGATCGGCAGCAATTCGGTGATGCCCTGCACGATGCCCAGAAATGCCACTTTGGCATAACCCAGGCCGACAAAGCCGGTATCCAACCCTTGAGTGCAGACGTCGGTCATCTCAACCCTTTTCCCTGCGCCTCGATCCCTGCCCGAGGCAAAAGTGAATTGTCTTCGAAAAGCCCCTCCGGGAGAGGCTTAGCCTCACGATAGCGTGATTCCAACTCACGGATTTGTAAGGTGCCGCTAATCCTGCTTGACAACGGGCTGCGTCATATTATCTTCTGCTAATCTTACACTGTAAGGTGAATCGGAGGAAGATAGCATGTCGACCGCCGCCCTTTCGGAACTCGAGCCCGTCCTGCCGCTGGAGACCCACGCCCCGGAAATCGCGATCGAGGAGGTATCGCGTGACATCAGCCGCGCTATCGAGCGCGCCGAAGTTGCGGCCTGGCGTGACCTTTACGACGCGGCGCCCGCCGATTTCGCGGCACGGCAAGGGCTGTCGATCGCGCGTGACGGCGATCTGGTCTGGACCACCTGCACGACGATCCCGTTCATCCATTTCAACTGCGTGAAGAATATCGGCGTCGATGGTCCGGCGACCGAGGAACAGCTCGACGCGCTGCTCGCGCATTATCGCAATGCCGGCATCACGCGGCCGTGGTTCTACACCAGCCCGCACACTGAGCCGGCGCGGCTGAGATGCTGGCTGGAAGCGCGCGGCCTGCAGCATCAGGGCGGCTGGGAGCGCATCTATCGCGACGCGACGCCGCTGCCAACCGAACCGCTCTTCCCGGGCGACCCGCTGATCCCGGTAGATGATCCCGTTATCGAGGAGGTGACCCCCAGGACGGCTTCGCAATGGGCTTCTTTCATCGATGCCAAATACAGGCTCCCCACCTCGCCCTGGCTCACCGCGCTTGTCGGCCGCAAGGGTTGGCGCCACTACATGCTGAAACGTGGCGGCGCGGTCGCCGCGGTGCGCTCGCTTTTCATCGGCTCTGACGGCGCTGCCTGGAGCGGCATCGACGCTCCGGTGCCCGGCATCATGGCGCCGAGCTTCGATCTGGATGCCATGCTTGGGGAAAGGCTGGTTCGCGACGGCATTGCGGCCGGCGCGAAGCTGTTTGTCGCCGATATCGAGGCGCCGCTCCCCGACCGCGACGGGCCGGCCTATCGCAACTACGACCGGCTCGGCTTCAAGCTCGCCTATTTACGCAATCACTACGCTTACCTGCCGGCGTATTCGAGCTGACCATCTTCCTGGAACTGCCTCAGCGGTGCAGCCACTGCTTCAGGCAGCTTCTTGCCACCACATGGGCCGGCGGCACCGAAGCCTGGTCGATACGGGAATCGTCGCCGGCCTTGTCTCGCGCCTTTTCCAGGAGCAGGCGAAGCTCGGCCGGCCGCACGCGGTCGCGCGCCATCACGAGCTGGATCATCGGGTCGTTCAAAAGCTCGTCCAGGGTATTGATGCTCTCGCTCATCCGTCGCCTCCTCGATGCCTGCCCGCATGGCGCTTAGATAGGCAGCCAAAGATGGCCCGCCAATGACGCTTTGCCGGCTATGTCGTGCAGCGGAGATGAAATTTTTGTGCAGGGCTCTTCCCCTTCTCCCCTTGTGGGAGAAGGTGGCCGCGAAGCGGATGAGGGGTGCTCCAGGGAAAGCCAGCGTCTCACTCCGCTGGAACACCCCTCATCCGTCTCGGCGCTAGCGCGCCGATCCACCTTCTCCCACAAGGGGAGAAGGTAAAACGCTACGCCGGCGGCGCGCCTTCATATTGCGGCAGGCCGTCGTCGAGCATCAGCCAGGGCTGCTTCGAGGCAGTCCAGAAATGCATGTCCGGCTTGAACAGCGACGGGTCGTCGAGCGAGCCGGAGGTGACGCCGAGAATGTTTCTGGAATCGCGGCGCGAGAACAGGGTTGTGCCGCAAGCCGGGCAGAAGCCGCGCTTGAGGTCCGGCGTGGAGTTGATGGTCGCCACCGGCCCTTCGATGGTCACATCGTCGATGCGGAACAGGAGTCGCGCGTTGAAGGCCGCGCCGATCGCCCTCTGGCAGATCCGGCAATGGCAGACACGCTCGTTGATCGGCTCCGCCTCGGCCCTGTAACGCACCGCGCCGCACAGGCACCCGCCCTCATATTTCGCCATCACCGACACCCATTTTGAGGAAATGCCGGCAAGGTAGCGACCGGCATGAGAGGGTCAAACAAAAAACACTGATAGGATGCGATCGCCTGCGCTGATATGGGTGGCTCAACGACGTGTCCGCGCCTGCGATTGACAATGGCCCGCCGCCGCGCCCTGCTTATGGCGTCCGACGGGAGGGAGATTGATGGCCGACATCGACACGATCGCGATCGCACCCTTGTTCGGTCCGCCCTCGCCCGCCCGCGACCAGACCGACTTGAGGATCATGGCCGCGGCGTCGGGCATCGGCTTCATGTCAATCCGCGATTTTCCCGGCGACGATTGGCTGACGCAGCGGAACCGGGCGCGGCTGCTGGCGATCTTTTCGCTGCCGGAGGCTGAAAAGCAGAAGCTGCTGCGCTGGAATTTCGACCGCACCAAACAAAATGTTTATCGCGGCTGGTTTCCGCTGCAGCCTGGCGCCGTCTCCTATAAGGAAGGCATCGACATGGGGCCGGACGTCGCCGACGCGCGCACCGAACCCTCCGGCCTCGATGCCGGCGATCCGCTCTGCGAGGCCACGCCGCTCCCGCCGGAAAGCGCCCTGCCCGGCTGGCGCGAGGCTGCCTCCGGCTACTACAAGGCGATGGAGACGGTCGGCAACGCGCTGCTGCGCTCGGTCGCGCGCGGCCTGGGGCTGACCGAGACCATCTTCGATAAGGATTTCGAGGGCGGCATCTCCACATTACGTCTGATCCGCTACCCGCTGCGCGACCCGAACAGCGGCGTCGATCTGAGCAGTCCCGACTTCTCCGTACTCCACAAAGGCGAGGTGCGGACCATCATCGGCCGCGAGCATGCCGATTCCGGTTTCGTCACCTTGCTGGCGCAGGACGGCGTCGAAGGCCTGCAGGCAAGAAACCTTGCCGGCGAGTGGATCGACGTGCCGCCCGCCGACAACACGCTCGCCGTCAATTTCGGCCAGCTGCTGGAGCGCTGGACCGCCGGCCGGGTTCGCGCGACCCGGCATCGGGTGATCGCCCCCAAACAGGCGCGCTTCTCGATTCCGTTCTTCTTTGAGCCACGCGTCGACGCCGAGATCGCGCCGCTGCCGCTCGAGGGCGCCGAGCCCTTCGAGCCGTTCCTTTATGGCGACTATCTCTGGGACACGGCGACGAAATTCGTCGAAATGAGCGGCGTCAGGCATCTGCGCCAGCCGCGACGGGCCAAGGGTTCCTGAATCAGAGGAATCAGTGGCGCTTGGCCTGGACGAGATAGGCATCGATCATGGTCTCGCCCAGCCATTTCGCGGCTTCGAGCCTGTGCAGTCCCTCAACCAGGATGTGGCGCTTGCCGTCGTGCCGCACCTGGATCGGCGTCTTCATGCCGTTCTCGAGAATATCCTCGGCGAGATGGCGCACGGTCTCGGGATGCAGCGTCTTGCGCCGCGCCGTCGGCACGTAGATGTCGTCGACCTTGACTTTTTGCACACGCAGCATGTCGGCTCCCTGGCACTGAACAACGCCCAATGAATAATCCGTTTGCCGGATATCGACAAACGCGGGTACCTGCTGGCCCGATGCTTTCCATTTGACGCTTGGCCGGCCGATGGTCTCAATGACGGCTTCGTGATCTCAGGTCCAGCTTGATGCAATTGCCAACCGAATTTCCCGATTTCGGGCTGACGCCTGAGCAGCGCCGCAAGGCGGTGCGCGGCCATTATTACGAATGGCCGGGCATGGACGGTGAGCGCGGCGAAATCTGGTGCTACAGCGACCGGTTTTCCTATCGTCCAGGCGAAATAGTCACGCTTTTCGTCAGTTCGATGGCGCCCCAATTCAGCATCGCGATCATTCGCGACGGAGACGGCGAAACCAAGGTCTTCGAGGGAGCAGGCCTGTCGGCGCGCTGGCAAGATACCCCCGACCAATGCTCGGTAGAAGGTTGCGGCTGGGAGGCGTCGTTCGACTTCCGCATCGGCGACGACTGGCCGTCGGGCGCCTATCGCATCGCGCTTCTTGCCGAAGGCCGCGACGGCAACCCGATCCGCAGCCACCATCTTTTCATCGTCGCGCCCCGGCCCGGCCGCAAGCCGGGCCGCCTGCTGCAGGTCGCCGCGACCGGCACCTGGACCGCCTACAACACCTGGGGCGGCTCGAACCACTATCAGGGCATCACCGGTCCGAACCGCGACCAGTACGCAAGGACGGTGTCGATTGAGCGTCCTTGGTGCCGCGGCTTCGTCGTGCTGCCAAAGGACGCGCCGCGCGTGCCGCTCGAAGTCGCCGTGCCGCCGAAGACCGTGCCGCGCTATCCACACATGGAGTGGGCCTTTGCCACCGGGCATTCGAAGAAATACGCATCGTCCGGCTGGGCAAGCTATGACAGCCATTTCTTCCGCTTCGCCGAACGCGCCGGCTACCAGGTCGATCTCGCCAGCCAGCACGAGCTGCATTTCTCGCCCGAAATCCTCGACGGCTACGACTGCGTCGTCTTCGTCGGGCATGATGAATACTGGACCTGGGAGATGCGCGACGCCGTCGACAACTATGTAACCCGCGGCGGGCATGCGGCGCGCTTCGCCGGCAATTTCATGTGGCAGACGAGGCTGGAAGACCAGGGCCGCCGCCAGGTCTGCTACAAATACAAGGCGCGCGCCGAGGACCCGGCCTATCGCGGCGGCGACGTCACCCGCGCCACCAATTCCTGGGAAGCGCCCGAGATCGGCCGCCCCGGCAGCGCCACCTTCGGCCTCAATGCGACGCGGGGCGTCTACGCCGGCTGGGGCGGCTGCGCCCCGCGCGGCGTACGCGGCTTTCCGGTCTACCGTCCCGAGCACTGGGCCTTCGCCGGCACCGGCATCTATTATGGCGACCTGCTCGGCGCCGACAGCCATGTCTATGGCTACGAGGTCGACGGCCTCGATTTCGAGATCCGCGGCGGCCTGCCCTACCCGACCGCGGATAGCGGCGCGCCCGACGGCCTGCAGGTGCTGGCGGTCGGCATGGCAAGCCAGGTCGAGGAAAGCGCCGACATCCCGATCGAGGACCAGTTCCTCACCGACGAGGACGGCCGCTTCACCGCCGAGACACTTTTCGGCGAGGCGAGCGACGCCAATCTCGACAAGGTCAAGCGCGGCAACGGCATGATCGTCAATTTCCCGCGCGGCAAGGGCGAGGTGTTTCACGCCGGAAGCTGCGAATGGGTCGCCGGCCTGCTAAGGCAGGACGCGATGGTCGAACGCGTGACCAAGAATGTTCTCGACCGCTATCTTGGCCGAGACGAGAGGGGCAAATGAACACTGCGCAGTCGATCGAAACAGTCAGCCGGCCGAACCTTTTCCACTTCACACGCCGGCCCCAGCCGATGGTGGATCGCGCCGATGGCATCTATCTGTGGGACAAGAGCGGTCGCCGCTACATCGATGGGTCGAGCGGCGCGGTCAACGTCAATGTCGGTCACGGCAATCGCAACGTCATCGATGCGATGAAGCGGCAGCTCGACCGCGTCAGCTTCGCCTACATCTTCCAATTCGAGAACGAACAGGCCGTCGCGCTGGCGCGGGACTTGGCCGAGCGGCTTCCGAACGGGCTCGAGCGCATTTATCTCGTTTCCGGCGGTTCCGAGGCGGTCGAGGCCTGCCTCAAGCTCGCGCGCCAATGGGCGGTCGCGACAGGCCAGGACAAGCGCTGGAAAATCATAGGTCGCATGCCCTCCTATCACGGCATCACGCTTGGCACGCTTGCCGTCACCGGCGACGATGTCCTGACCAAGACATTCGACCCGGTCGGACGGCCGATGCCGTTGGTGCCGGCCCCGTTTGTCCATCGCGACCAAGATAATCTGTCGCTGAAGGAGCGCGGCGTCCGCTACGCTGACATGCTTGAGGAAAAGATCCTGGAGCAAGGCCCCGAAAGCGTGCTTGCCTTCATCATGGAGCCGATTGGCGGCGCGGCGACCGCGGCACTGGTGCCGCCCGACAGCTATTTTGCCCGCATCCGCGAAATCTGCGACCGCTACGGCATCCTGTTGATCCATGACGAGGTGATGACGGGCATCGGGCGCACCGGCAAGTTCCTGGGCGGCGACCATTGGAGCTGCCGGCCGGATATCGTCGCGCTGTCAAAGGGGCTGAGCTCCGGCTATGCGCCCTTGGGAGCGCTTGCCGCGACAGAAAGGATCGTTGGGCCGGTCGTTGCGGCGGGCGGCTTCCTGCATGGCCATACCTATGGCGGTAACCCCGTCGCCTGCGCGGCCGGCGTTGCCGTTCTGGGCGAGGTCGACCGCCTTGGCCTGGTCGAGAATTCCGCCGTCATGGGCGAAGTGCTGAGGGCCGAACTCGAAGCGCTGTCGGGTCGCTTTCCTTTCATTGCCGACGTGCGAGGCAAGGGCCTGTTCATGGGTGCGGAGCTCTACGCCGACCCCTTGGCCAGGACGCCATTGCCACAAAATCTCAACGCCAATTTGCGGCTCATCGATCTGGCCTTCGAGCGTGGACTCATCATCTACTCGCGGCGCGTGCGCGGCGGGCCGGTGAGTGATAATTTCATGGTCTGCCCGCCTTTGATCACAACCCGCGAACAGATCGGCGAGATTATCGCGGTGCTTGGCGACACGCTGGAGGCACTTGCCGCCGAACTTGACCTGCCGGTCAATCACTGAGCCCTCGCCAAGGGAGAAGCCGATATGGAGAGAGTGCTTGTCTCGGCCTGCCTGCTCGGAAGCAAGGTGCGCTACAACGGCTCGTTTCGGCTCGATCACCATCCCGTACTGGCGCGGTGGCAGTCGGAAGGCCGGATCGTGCAGATCTGTCCAGAGGTTGCTGCAGGCTTTTCGACGCCGCGTCCGCCGGCGGAAATCCAGGGCGCGGGCGACGGCCATGCGGTCCTGCAGGGCCATGGCAGAGTGATCGAGCAAACCGGCAGCGATGTTACCCACCTTTACCGCGAAGCCGGGCAACTGGCGCTCGACCTTGCGCGGGAAACCGGATGCCGCTATGCCGTATTGACGGACGGCAGCCCATCATGCGGCAGCAGTTTTATCTATGACGGGAGCTTTTCAGGGGCCCGCGTGGCTGGCCAAGGCACGACCACCGCGCTGCTCGAGGAAAACGGCATCCGTGTCTTTTCCGAAGACAGGATCGGCGAGCTTGACGACCTGTTGACCGGCTCCAGCGCCGCCGGACATGCGGGCTGACCGATGCGGGAGCAGGCGACCGACATTCTACTCCGCCCCGGCACCATCGACGACGTCGAAATGATCTACGCCGCGCTGCTGCGTCTCGGCACCCATACCGGCGCCCACCAGGAGATCAAATCCACCGCCGACGACCTCCGCACTTACGGCTTCGGCGAAAAGCCCGCCTTCTCGACCCTGATTGCCGAGATCGGTGGCGAGTTCGCCGGGCTCTGCCTGCATTTCCCGATCTTCTCGACCTGGATGGGTCGTCCGGGCGTCTATGTGCAGGATCTTTATGTCGAGGATCGTTTTCGCGGCCGCCGCATTGGCGAGAAACTGCTGCGGCGGGTCGCGAAAGAGTGCCGCGCGGCGGGCGGCGTCTATCTGAGGCTCTCCGTCGATACCGACAACGAGACCGCCAAGGCCTTCTATGAGAAACTGGGTATCGGCTGGTCGAGCTACGAACAGGTGCAGAAGATCGTCGGCGATGCCTTTTTCGCCTTTGCCGACGCTCCGGAGGAATGACGATGAAAGCCTTTTATGCCGAAGAGCAGAAGCGCCACGATCCCAAGGCTTTCCTTTCGAGCGGCGCGCCGCAGCCCAATCCGGAAAAGCCGGAGCGGGTGGAGAGACTGCTATCCGGCGCAAGATCGGCCGGTTTGACGGTCGAACGCCCGAAAAATCATGGACTTGGCCCGATCGCGGCGGTGCATACGCCTGAATATCTCGACTTCCTCGAGCACATCTTCATGCGCTGGCAGCGCATCGAAGGCGCTTCGGCGGAGGTGATCCCGAACATCCACCCGATCACTCGCAACGGCTCCTATCCGGCCTCGGCTGTCGGCCAGGCCGGCTATCATATGGCCGATACCGCCTGCCCGATCTCGGCCGAGACCTGGAACAGCGCGTTGTGGAGCGCCTGGAGCGCGGTCGAAGCCGCCGAGGCGGTGATGGCCGGCGCGCCGTCGGCCTATGCGCTCTGCCGTCCGCCTGGACATCACGCTTTCGCCGATGTCGCCGGCGGCTTCTGCTTCATCAACAATTCGGCCGTGGCCGCGCAGGTTCTGCGCAAGAGTTCCGCCCGCGTCGCCATCCTCGATGTCGACCTGCACCACGGCAACGGCACGCAAGGCATCTTCTACGCCCGGCCCGACGTGCTGACCGTCTCGCTGCACGCCGATCCGGTGCGCTTCTATCCCTTCTTCTGGGGCTATGCCGACGAGCGCGGCGAAGGCCCCGGCCTCGGCTACAATCTCAACCTGCCGCTGCCGCGCAAATCCGGCGACGCGGCTTTTCTCGAAGCGCTGGCGACGGCCTTCCAGCGCATCCGCGCCTTCGCGCCGGAAGCGCTGGTCGTTGCGCTCGGCCTCGATGCCTTCGAAGGCGATCCGTTCGGCGGCCTCTCGGTGACGACGCCAGGCTTCTCGCGCATCGGCGAAGCGATTGCCGCGCTCGGCCTGCCTACGGTAATCGTCCAGGAAGGCGGCTATCTCTGCGATGCGCTGGGCGACAACCTCACAGCGTTCCTGACCGGCTTCGGCAGCAATAAGGACTAGCTCAGGAACGCTCCTGCCGCAGCATCGCGATCACGCGGTGCACGCTCTCCAGCGTCTCCTCGATCTCGGCCGCCGTGTTGTAGTGGGCAATGCCGATGCGCACGACGCCCTGCTCGGCTGGAATGCCGAGCTGATGGACGATCTCCCACGCGTAATTATGGCCCGACCACAGGAAGATATTCTCGGCATTCATCTGCCGCACGATCGTTTCCGGCGCGATGCCCTCGACCGTGAAGGAAACGGTCGGCACCCGCTCGGCGAGGCGTTCCGGATCGGTGATGCCGCGGATGATCAGGCCCTCGATATCGGACAGACCGTCGGTCAGTCGCCGGGCCAGCGCATTCTCGTAAGCGATCGAAACGTCGAAAGCCTTGGCGATCCGCTGCCGCCGCGATCCGCCCTCGCCGGTGGAAGCGCCGAGATCGGCGAAATAGTCGATTGCCGCCGTCAGCCCGGCCATCAGCTCGATCTGCGGCGTGCCGAGTTCGAACCGCTCCGGCAGCCCGTTCGACGAACAGCGGCATTTGTAAGGCTTGAGGCCATCGATGACGTCACGCCGTCCCCACAAT
>NZ_RZRX01000010.1:0-55518 GCF_003997405.1 Mesorhizobium sp. M2A.F.Ca.ET.042.01.1.1 | reverse complement strand
GAGGCAGCCGGCCTTGTCGAGGCGATCGGCGAGGGCGTCGCTGGTTTCGCGCCGGGCGATGCGGTCAGCATCATCCCGCCGCGATCGATGGCGCGCTGGCCTGCCTATGGCGAGCTTGTGACCTTTCCGGCCGAGCTCGTCGTCAAGCATCCGCCGTCGCTTTCGTTCGAGGCCGCCGCCGCGACCTGGATGCAATATCTCACCGCCTATGGCGCGCTGATCGATATCGCCCATCTGTGCCCTGACGAGCCCGTCGTCATCACCGCCGCTTCGAGCAGCGTCGGGCTCGCCGCCATCCAGATCGCCAACAGAATTGGCGCCGTGCCGATCGCCGTCACCCGGACGTCGGCCAAGAAGACGCCATTGCTCGATGCCGGCGCTGCGCATGTCGTGGCCTTGGCTGAGGACGATCTCGAGGCGCGGCTGAGAGAAATCGCGCCGCAAGGCGTGCGCGTCGTGCTCGACCCCGTCGGCGGCCCGATCTTCCCGCCTCTTGCGGCCGGAATGGCGCGCGGCGGCATTCTCATCGAATATGGCGGCCTCAGCCCTGAGCCGACGCCGTTCCCGCTGTTCGAGGTCCTGGCGAAGACGTTGATGCTGCGCGGCTACCTTGTCCACGAGATCACCGGCGATCCCGCCCGGCTGCAAACAGCCAAGCGCTTCATCCTCGATGGCCTCGCATCGGGCGCGCTGAGGCCGATCATCGCCAGGACGTTTCCGTTCGAGGCGATCGCCGAGGCGCACCGCTTTCTCGAGGCGGGCGAACAGTTCGGCAAGATCGTCGTGACTGTGTGAGGGCCTGAAAGGATCGGCGACCGATCGAGCGGCGCGCCCGATCGATCATGCCGCCCGAATTACGGAGACCGTCGCTACCCGCGCTTTTCGATAACCGCGTAGAGCACGTTGCGGTTCTCGCCATAGAACACCTGCGCGTCGACCGTGTTGCGGTCGACGCTGGCATTGATGATGTTCCACATGTCGGCTTCCGAGCGCAGCAGCAGCACCCAGTCCATGAACGTCTCGCGATAGCCGGCGTCGGGAGTGCCTTCGGCATAGTTGGCGAACAGGAACCTGCCGTTCGGCTTCAGCATCTGCAGGCACGTCTTCGTCAGCTTCACCGCGACGTTGTGCTGAAGATAGTCGTAAAGGCCCGAAGCATAGATCAGATCGAACTTGCCGAGCTTGTGGCCTCTGGTGAGCACGGTTCGCACCGAGCCGTCCACGGCCTCGATCGCGGTGCCCTGGAAATCGCGCGCGATCAGACCGACGCTCTGCGGATCCTGGTCGAGTGCGACCCACCGCTTCAGCCTGCCCTCGGCAAGCGCGGTCGAGCGGTTGGCCTCGCGCAGATGGCCGGCCGCGATCGCCAGCACTTCCGCTTCCGGTCCATTCCTCGCCGCAGTCTCGTCGACATATCGGGTCAACAGGTCCCGCCGTTCCCGCGCCGCGACGCATGACGGCACATTCTGGGTATGGCTGTAGAGCGCTTTGCCGATCTCCGAGGCGTTGGCCACGTCGTCGGCCACATGCGGATCGCAATAGATAAAGTCGAGCAGCTGCGCGTCGCCGGAATAACCTCTGGGTTTGGTGAAGGACCAGTGCGTGAGCGGATCCTGGAGGAAATATTGCAAGATCGCATGGTTCTGCGCCACCGGTATCAAGGCCTGCCAGACGTCGGGATGGACCCTGGAACGCAGTGCATTGAGCACTGACAGCAGCCTGCGAACGATCTCGGCGGGATCCTTCCGCAGCTCGATCTGCTGCTGCGTCGTCAACTGGATGAGCGCGAGCTCCGCGCGAGCATCCTCGAACGCCTCGCCGTGGCGCTCGGGCTTCCCTCGATGCAGACCGGCGGCAATTGTCTTGGCAGTAATCAGGCTTTTGCCATCAAAAACGGTCTGCACTGGATACTCCGTGGTTAACAGTCATTTAACTTATTGCGTAGAATGTCGGATTTGCCAACGGTGATCGTTAGCATTTTAATGATATGATTAATTTCCCGCTAACCATCTCGCTTCATTGGATATTTTGAGGGCCGGAATTCGGGTTCGAGTTAACGCAAACTTGTCTCCCGCCGTGGCATTTTATTGCTCGGCAAACCGTTGTTTCCCTAGGAGCGGGCCCGCGTGGGGGCAGGAGCGAGAAAAGAGTTAGAAAGGCAAAAACCCTTTGAGCAGGGGTTCATTGCGGACGAACGCGTCGCGTCCAGATTGGCCGATATGGCGCATGTCGAGCCCTACGAGCCGCGCCCCGGCCCGGGGCCGAACGAGCTGCGCGTCCTTTATCGCGAGGAATCGCAGGCGAAGCGGCGGCGGGAAGCCAGGCCCGGGCTTTGGATGGCCGTCGCCATCTATGTGCTGTTCTCGGCGACGGATCTGCTGCTGATACCGGATGTGGCGCTCTACACGATCACGGCGCGCTTCGCCGTCGGCCTGACCGCGCTGCTGACGCTGGAGGGCCAGCTTCGCCGCGGTGTTGCCACGCAATGGCTCGACGTGACCTGCGCGGCCGCAATCATCTTTGGCTATATCGGCTGGCTGTGGCCTACATCCTGGGGGGCCGACCGGGAAACCGTCGCCTACTACATGGTGTTCGGCACGATCTTCATGATGAGCGCCAACCTCTTTTTCACATTCAGCTTCAAGGTCTCGATCATCACGTCGACCATAATCCTGTGCATTCTGTACGTGGTGAATTATTTTGTGCCTGCTTCGCTGACGTACAAAATGGTGTTCGGAACATTCTACGTCTCGTGCTTCACTTTCACCTCCTATGTGAACTGGAAGCTGAACGAGGAGCGCTACAACGTCTTCCTCAACGCGCTCGAAGCCAAGATCCAGCACAAGGAGGCGACGGAGCGCGGCAAGGCCTTGCTGAGACTATCGCGGACGGATCCGCTGACGGGCCTTGAGAACCGCCGCGCGATCGACGAGAAGCTGCGCGAATACTGGAGCGACTGGCAAAAGCTCGGCAAGCGTTTCGCGGCGATCCTCATCGACGTGGATTTCTTCAAGAAGTTCAACGACTGCTATGGCCACCAGGAGGGCGACCGTTGCCTGATCCATGTCGCCAACGCGCTGAGCGAGCTGGTCACGCGACACAACGGCTCGATCGGGCGCTACGGCGGCGAGGAATTCATCGTGCTCGCCCGCATGAACGACAAGGAACAGGTCGCCGCTCTCTCGGAAGCCATTTGCCGCACGGTGGAGGATCTGGCGCTGACGCACGAGCTGCGGCGCGACGGCACCTCGATCGTGACGGTGAGCGTCGGCGCCGCCTTCACCAGGACGCAAGCCGGCGCCAAGCTGGAGAAGATCATCCACGAGGCCGATCGCGCGCTGTACCTGGCGAAAGCCGGCGGCCGCAATTGCGCCCGCCTGTTCGACCCGACCGATCCGCAGAGCAGCGACGAGAGCGAGAACATCGCGGCCTTGCTCAAGATCGCAATCGACAGGAATCTCGTCTCCCTGGTCTATCAGCCGATCCAGGAAATAGCCTCGGGCCGGGTCGAGGCCGTCGAGGCGCTGATGCGCCTCAAGATGCTCGACGGCATACTGGTTCCGCCGAGCCTGTTCATTCCGGTGGCCGAACGAACCGGCGCCATCCTGGAGCTCGGCCGCTGGGCGATAAGGACGGTGTGCACCGACGTCCTTGCGCATGACGACGTCCGCGTGGTCAGTGTCAACGTGTCGCCGATCCAGCTCAAGACGCCCGGCTTCGCGACGTCCGTCGCCGGCATCCTCGGCGAAACCGGCGTGGCCGGCAGCAGGCTTGCCTTCGAGATCACCGAGGGGCGCGAGCTGGAGATGGACTCCGACATCCTGCGCTGCATCAGCGACCTGAAGCTCCTGGGCATCAAGATCTGGCTCGACGATTTCGGCACGGGCTTCGCCGGCCTGTCATGGCTGCGCCTGATCGATTTCGACACGGTCAAGATCGACCGCTCGTTCCTGCATGACTGCGGCACGCCCAAGGGCATGGCCATGCTCCAGGACATCATCGCGCTGGTCCGCAACCGCGGCCACAAGATCCTGGTCGAAGGCGTGGAGACCGACGAGCAGATGGCCCTGATGCGCGACTTCGGCATCGACAAGGTCCAGGGCTACCACGTCGGCCGCCCGATGCCCGCCGCAAGCTTCCAGGCAAAGCAGCAGGTGCAGAAGCGCCCGTTCACGGTGCTGAAGTCGGCGTGATACGGCATTCGAATTGAAGCCGCAGGTAAAGGCATTTCCGAGATCGAGTCTGAGGCGCGGGCGGGGGAGCAGTTCCTCCTTCCCAGCTGCCTGTCCCGAACAGTTCGGCAAGGTCGTGGTCGTGGTTTGAGGCGCGCTTGCCTGTTTGCAGGCTGCGGCCCCGCTCAGCAAAAGGGTTAATAGGCCGCGGCCGAGCCGGGTATAGCCTGAAGGCGCTCGATGTCCTGACGGGGCGGGGCGCCGAACAGGCGCCGATATTCGCGGCTGAACTGGGACGGGCTGTCGTAGCCGACCGCGAAACCGGCCGTGCCGGCGTTGGCCCCGTCGGCCAGCATCAGCCTTCGCGCTTCCTGCAGGCGTAGCTGCTTTTGATACTCGAGCGGGGTCATGCGTGTGATCGCCTTGAAGTGGGCGTGAAGCGACGACGCGCTCATGCCTGAGGCGGCGGCAATCTCGTCGATCCGCAACTGGGTGTGAAAGCCGTTGCGTATCGTGGCGATGGCGCGGCTCACCTGGTTCAGGTGGCTGTCGATGGTTCCCATTTGACGAAGCGTTGCGCCATGCGGACCGGTGAGCAGACGGTAGAGGATTTCGCGCTCCACGAGCGGGGCCAGGACATCGATGGTCTCGGGGCGATCGAGCAGCTTCACCAATCGGCACGCGGCATCGATCAGGTCCGGGTCGCTTGGATAGACGGCAAGCACGGGCAAGTCCTTTTCGGGAGAAGCCCGCCGCTCGGTCACTAGCAGGTCGGCAAGTGCCGCGGGGTCGAAGTCGATCTTGCAGCACAGATATGGCGCGGCCGGACTGGCCGCGAGAACATGGCCGACCAGAGGCAGGTCGACCGAAACAAGAAGATAGCTCGATGCATCATAGACCACGCTCTGGCCGGCCAGCGAGACGCGCTTCGACCCTTGGGCGATTATGCAAAGCGAAGCTTCATAGACCGCCGGCACGGGCGCGCTGGGATGGTCGGCGCGAATGAGCGACAGCCGGGGCACCGCGGTGCCCGACATGCCGGAAACCGGTGCGAACCGCGAGATCAGCTGAGCCAGATCGGCAATTTTGTCCATGCCGCATAAATCTGCATCGCGCGCGATGTTGCAAGGCTTGGTCGGCTTGTTTGGAGGATCGTGCAAACTCTTTGGACGATCGCGCTACCGCTCTCCGCCTTCGCGCCACCATTTTGCGTCCCGTCACCGCAAGCGAAAAGGAAACGATCATGACGGGACTGAAAGACAAGGTTGTATTGGTCACCGGCGCCTCGAGCGGCATCGGCGAAGCGACGGTTCGCGAGCTCTCATCGGCGGGCGCCAGGCTGTTTATCGGCGCCCGGCGCGGCGAGCGTCTGAAGGCGCTGGCGCAGGAACTCGGTGAAAGGGTTGCCTGGCGCGACCTCGATGTGACGGATGCGGCAAGCTTCGACGCATTCGCCGATGCCGCGCACGCCGAATTTGGGCGGATCGATGCGCTGGTCAACAATGCCGGCGTCATGCCGCTGTCGCCGCTTGCCGCGCTGAAGCGCGATGAGTGGGCGCGCATGATCAACGTCAACATCTTCGGCGTGCTGAATGGGATCGCTTCGGTACTGCCGCGCTTCGTCGCGCAGAAAAACGGGCACGTGGCCAACGTGGCGTCCGTCGGCGCGCATCTCGTGCTGCCCACCGCGGCGGTCTACTGCGGCACCAAATATGCAGTATGGGCGATCACCGAAGGCCTGCGCCAGGAGCATGACGACATCCGCGCCACGATCATCTCGCCCGGCGTGACCGCGACCGAATTGGGCGACGACATCAGCGATCCCCAGGTGGCCGCGGCTTTGAAGGAGTGGCGGCAGAAATCGCTGACGCCGGACGCCATCGCCCGCGCTATCCACTTCGCCCTCGAACAGCCCGATGGCGTCGACGTCAACGAAGTGATCGTGCGCCCGACGTCGGCGAATATGTAGACATTCGTCTGCCAAGATGCCGGTTGTCAGTGAATGACGAGCAGGCCGGCCCGAACGCCGGCCTGCTCCAGCCATTGAGGTCAAGCAGCCTTGACCTTCAGCTCTGCCTCGCCGCGCACCATCCTGGTCACGCCGGCGAAGTCGAGCTTGCCGGAACCGAGCACCGGCACCTTGGGCACGACACGCACTTCGGCCGGCACCATCAGGTCCATGGCGCCGTTGGCCTTGGCGAAGGCCAGGAACTCGGCGCGGGTGGCGCCGGAGGCTTCGGTGATGAGGATCAGCTTCTCACCCTTGCGCGCGTCCGGGACCGCCGCGACGGCCGATGGCGAGCCTTTCCAGAGTTCACCCGCCAGCGCCTCGACCGCCGCCAGCGAAATCATCTCGCCGCCGATCTTGGCAAAGCGCCTGGCGCGGCCCCGGATCGAGATGAAGCCGGCATCGTCGACGGTGACGATGTCGCCGGTGTCGTGCCAGCCGTCTTTCAGCGGCTCGATCACGCCGGGGTTCTCGGCGCGCAGATAGCCCGACATGACGTTCGGACCACGCACGAACAGCCGCCCGCCCTCCTCGACGCCGGGCACCGAATCCAGGCGGTACTCCATGCCCGGCATGATTTTGCCGACGCTGCCCGACTTGTTGTACATCGGCGTGTTGATGGCGATCACCGGGGCTGCTTCCGTCACGCCATAGCCCTCGAGGATGCGCAGGCCGAACTTCTCCATATAGGTCGTGCGCGTCGCCGCCTTGACCGGCTCGGCGCCGGCGAAGCAATAGCGCACCGAGCGGAAGTCGTAGGGGTGCGCGGTGCGCGCATAGCCGGCGAGGAATGTATCGGTGCCGAAGATGATCGTCGCGTTCGACCCGTAGATCAGTTCCGGCACGATGCGGTAGTGCAGCGGCGAGGGGTAGAAATAGACCGGCACGCCCGAGATCAAGGGTAGCACCGTGCCCGCCGTCATGCCGAAGGAGTGGAAGATCGGCAGCACGTTGAATACCTTGTCGCCCGAGTGGAAGTCGATGCGCGAGGCGGCCTGGGCGGCGTTGGCCAGGATGTTGCGGTGGGTGAGCACCACGCCCTTGGGCGTGCCCTCCGAGCCCGAGGTGAACAGGATCGCCGCCGGGTCATCGGCCTTGCGCGCCACCCGCGGCGTCGTCTTGCGCAACAGGCCGAGCAGCTTGTCCTTCAGGCCGATCGTGGCGCGCAGGTCATCGAGCCAGACGATGTCGACCGAACGGCCGATCTCCTCGACCACCGCCCCGAGCTTGGCCTGCTCGACGAAAGCGCGGGAGGTGAGCACGGTCTTCACCTCGGCCGCCTTGCAGGCCGACAGGATGTTGGCCGCGCCCGCGGTGAAGTTGATCATCGCCGGCACCTTGCCGGCCGACATGACCCCGAGCAGCGTCGCGCATGAGCCGTTGGCGTTGGGAAGCATGATGCCCAGCGTCTCTTGTCCCGCATAGAGATGCTCGAACTTCTCGCCGAGCACCGCGGCGGCGGTGAGCAGCTTGCCGTAGCTCAGCGAACCGGTGACCGGATCCTGCACGGCGAGCTCCTTCATGCCGCGCTCGTGCGCCGTCTCGATGATCTTCTGAAGCACCGTCTTGTCGATATCCTGGGTGCGGAAGACGAGGTCCGACATCACCTGGTAGAGCGCGGAGCCCGCCGCGGCGCGGCGCTGGCGCCCCTTCAGCTCCGCGGGGACTTCGAGCTTGACCGGCTCCAGGATGGTCACCTTGACCTTCGGGAACAGCCGATGGCGCACATGCTGCGAGGTCAGCCGCGAGAAATAGCTCTTCTCCAGCCCCTCGATGCGCACCGGCACCACCATCGAGCCGGTCTTGTCGGCGACCATGGCGGCGCCGTCATAGACTTTCATCAGGCCGCCCGTGACGGTGATGCGTCCCTCCGGGAAGATGACCAGCGGATCGCCGCCCTGCACGATCTTGATCAGTGTGCGGGTCGACATCGGCTTCGCCGGATTGAGCGGCAGCGCGCGGGCGAGCTTCATGAACGGCTTCATCCACCAGGCCTGCGCGATCGTGTAGTCGATGGCGAAGACCGGTTCCTCATCGGTCAGCGTCAGCGCCAGCGGACCGTCGAGGAAGCTGACATGGTTGAGCGCCAGGATCGGCGCCTTGCCGGCCGCCTTGAGATTGTCGAGCCCCTCGACCTCCAGCCGCAGGAAGGCGCGGAACAGGATCGAGACGAAGTCGCGGAACGGATTGGTCGGCAGGAATTTCAGCATCAGCCAGGCGGCAATCGCGTTGGCGACGACGAGGCCGGACAGGATGCCCGCGATCGAGACGCCGGCAGCCTGGATGGCGGCGACAAGGATGCCGCCGACCGTCATGAAGCCGGCATTGACGATGCTGACCGCGGCAACGACGCGGGCGCGGCGCGCCTCCGGCGACCAGGCCTGTACGGCGGCGAAGGTCGGCACCACCAGGAATGCGGCGGCAATGGCCATGCCGGCGAGGTCGATGGCCACACGGATGGTGTTCGGGCCGGCGAAGAAGGACGAAAGGCTGGCGGCTGTCGGCGAAGGCTGCATGCCGCCGATTGTCCAGGCCAGATGCAGGCCGAACAGCGCCATCAGCGCGGTGCCGACCGGCGCCGGCAAAAGCACCATGCGGCCCTGCGACATCCAGGCGGCGATGGCCGAGCCGACGGCGATGGAGACGGCGAACACCGCGAGATATGCGGTGACGGCGATCTCGTTGCCGCCGAGCGAATCCTTGATCATCGCCGGCAGGATCGAAAGCACGATGGCCCCGACCAGCCAGAACCAGGAGGTCATCAGGCCGGCGCGCCAGATGCGCGTGTCAGTGCGCAGGTCGGCGACCTGCCGCCAGGTCGAGCGCAAGATGTTCCAGTCGATGGTGAGGTTGGGAGCAGCCGAACCGGTGGCAGGGATGTAGCGGCTGACCAGCCAGCAGCCGACGGCGAGCGCCATCATGATCGGTCCGAACACCGCGACGCCAATGCCGTCTGCGGAAACGACGCCGCCGGCAATCGTGCCGCCGAGGATCGCGGCGAAGGTGGCCGACTCGATCCAGGCGTTGGCCTTGGGCAGTTCCTTGCGCTCGAGATGGTCCGGCAGGATGCCGTATTTGATCGGCCCGAACAGCGCCGAGATGATGCCGAACATCAAGAGCGCCGTCATCAGCACCGGGATCGAGGACAGCGCGATGCCGACGACGGCGACGGCGGCCGCGGCGATCTCGGTGAATTTCAGCCGCCGCGCGATCAGCGCCTTGTCGAAGCGGTCGGCGATCTCGCCGCCAAGCGCCGAAAGCAAGAGGAAGGGCGCCATGAAGACAGCGCCGGCCAGCGTCACCAGGGACGCGGCCTGATCCTTCGCCAGCGTGAACAGAATGAGGAACACCAGCGTGTTCTTCAGGAAATTGTCGTTGAAGGCCGAGAGGAATTGCGTCCAGAAGAGAGGCGCGAAGCGCCGCGACATCATCAGATGGGTGTTCATGGCAATTTCCATTGGGCAAGTCTGGCTGGCAATCCGATTGGACTGAGCGGACACTTGCGGTTTGAGCCTCGTTGTATCGCAAAGGGGTTAAACTTCGTTACTGTGGTTCAATCCGATCCATTTGTTTCTTGGTCTTGGCGCCTGGAATCTGTCGCGCATGATCGGTTTCCAGGCCTTCCAGGCACTCGACTGTTTGCGGGCTTGGTTGTCGGCGAGCATCGATATGGTCCTTTCGTTTCAGCATTAGGCTGCGTCGGTGCAGGCTTGTTTCAGGTCGGATACATACTCTTGAACGTCGTTCAAGTGGCGCACCTTAGCACATCGTGAACGGCGTTCAAGATAAAAATGAACGATGTTCAAAAGCCGAATCGATGTTCAAGAGAAAGAACGGCGAACCGCGAGCTGACCTCATAAGGCAGCAGCCCGAACGATCCTGTAACTGCGGCAAAGTCGAATTCGCACGAAAATTTAAAACGTTTGCAATTTCATGAAAGGCGATTACAAACGTTTCAACATTGCGTTCAGGGAGGAACGATTGCCGGCCCGTGTCACCACGCTGAAGGAACTCGCCGCGAGCCTCGGTCTGTCGATCACGACGGTGTCGCGGGCGCTTGCCGGCCATCAGCAGATCGCGCTCAAGACGCGCGAGCGAGTCGCTCAGGCGGCGCGCCAGGCCGGCTATGTTCCCAACACCGCGGCGCGCACGCTAGTTTCCGGCCGCAGCGGCTTCGTCGGGCTGGTGCTACCGATCCGCGGGCCCAACCTGGTCGATTCCTTCCTCGGCGAATTCGTCACCGGACTGGGCGAGGGCCTTGTGGCGCACGGCGCCGATCTCATCCTCGCCACAGCGGCGGTCGATCAGTCAGAGATTTCCGTCCTGCGCCATGTAGTCGAATCAGGGCGCGCCGACGGTGTCGTCATCACCCGCATCGCCGAGGTCGACGAGCGGCTCGCCTACCTACGCCGGCGCGGCTTTCCCTTCGTCGCGCATGGCCGGCTGCTCGACAGCGACTTTGCCTACAACTGGCTCGATACCGACGGCGCGTATGCCTTCGGCGAAGCCTTCGACATGCTCTACGATCTCGGCCACCGCCATTTCGGCCTGGTGACGATTTCCGAGCCGATGACGTTTCGGCATCTCAGGCAGGACGGTCTCGCGGCGGCGATTGCCCGTCGCTGCGATCCATCGGTCCGCCTCGACGTGGCGACCGCCCCGCGTTTCGATCGCGGCGCCCGCATCCAGGCTGTCAGCCGGATGCTGCAGGGGCCCGACCGACCGACGGCCATCGTCGCCTTGTTCGACGAGCTGGCGCTGACGGTGATGGAGGAGGCGGCGCGCGCCGGCCTCACGGTGCCGCGCGACCTCTCGGTCATCGGCTTCGACAACGTCGTCGCCTCCGGCTACGCGCCGCCCGGCCTCACCACGTTCGATGCCTCGATCCGGCAATGCGCGCGCGAGATCGCCGACATGCTGCTCACCGTTATTTCCGAACGGCCGGCGGAGCCTTTGACACGACTGATCCGGCCGACGCTGGTGCCGAGAGCGAGCCATGGCCCCGCGCCGAAGACAAGAAAGTGACGCCGGCCTGACGGCGCACATACAGGGAGGAAAAGGCATGACCAATGTGTTGAGGAAACTGGCGGGTGCGGCGTTGGCGCTGTCCGTCGCCGTTGGCGGAGCCCATGCGCAGCAGGTGCTGTTCTGGTCGACGCAGGCGCGCCCCGTCGAGGAAACGCAGAAGATGCGCGACGAGGTGCTGAAAGGCTTCGGCGGCCCGGTCGACTACCAGGTCGCCGAGGACGGGCCCTGGCTCACCCGCCTGCAGGCCGAGTTGCAGGCCGGCTCTGGCGCTATCGGCCTGTTGGGCGGCCTGCATGGCGACTTCTCCACCGTCGGCGCCAGCCTTGTCGATCTCTCCGCCGTCGATGTCGGAGGGGTCAAGGTCAACGAGGCCTACAAGAAGCTCGGCATGCTCGGCACGGGCGAGCAGAAATACATGCCCTGGATGCAGGCCACCTATCTGATGGCGGCGAATAAGCAGGCACTGCAATATCTGCCGCCGGGCGTCGATCTCAACACCATCACCTATGACCAGCTGATTGAATGGTCGAAGAACATCGCCGAAAAGACCGGCTCGCCGAAATTCGGCTTTCCGGCCGGTCCGAAGGGACTGAAGCACCGCTTCTTCGAAGGGTTTCTCTACCCCTCCTACACCGGTTCGATGGTGACCAGGTTCCGCTCGGCCGAAGCCGAGACCGCCTGGAACAAGTTCAAGGAGCTTTGGCAGTACACCAATCCGAACTCGACCAACTATGCCTTCATGCAGGAGCCGCTGCTTTCGGGCGAGGTCTGGGTCGCCTTCGACCACGTCGCGCGCCTAGCTGATGCCTTCAACCAGAAGCCCGACGAGTTCGTCGCCTTCCCGGCGCCGGCAGGTCCGGCCGGCCGTGGCTTCATGCCGGTGGTGGCCGGCGTCGCCATCCCGAAGACCTCGCCCGACATCGACAAGGCCAAGGCGCTGGTCGCCTATATGCTGAAGCCTGAAACGCAGATTGCGACGCTCAAGGCGACCAACTTCTTCCCGGTCGTCGAAGTCAAGCTGCCCGACGACATGCCGGCCTCGGTGAAGGCCTTCGGCCCGGCGATCGCCGCCATGACGGGTGCGCCCGATGCGCTGCCGGCGCTGCTGCCGATGGGGCTCGGCGATCTCGGCGGCAAGTTAAACCAGGTCTACAACGACAGCTTCGAGCGCATCGTGCTAGGCGGCGAGGACGTGCATGGCGTGCTAGAAGAACAGGCGGCCGCGCTCAAGGCGATTATCGAGCAGGCCAAGGCGCCGTGCTGGGCTCCCGACAAGCCGTCCGAAGGCGCTTGCCCAGTCGAGTAGCTGGCCGACCAAGGATCCTCCCAAGGGGTGCCCGGAGTTTGTTGCGCTCCGGGCGCCCGGACCGCGGCCCTCGCTTGCGCAGGCAAAGGACGAACACCATGAACGGCAAGGCTCTGCCCTATCTGCTGCTGATGCCAGCGACTTTGTTCCTTTGCGTCTTTTTCCTCTATCCCTTTGTGCTGGTCGCCTTCGAGGCGGTGACCCGCGACGGCGCCTTCACCGTCGATAATTTCCGCACCATGGCCGGCAGCTGGAAATTTCCGGCCACCGTCCGCAACACGCTGCTGCTTGCCGCGATCGTCGTGCCGATCCAACTCGCCATGGCGCTCCTGATGGCATCGGTGGTCTCGCGGCTGGAGAGTGGGCGCAGCGCGGCGCTTTACATCTTCGCCATTCCGCTCGGCATTTCCGACCTCGCCGCCGGCCTGATCTGGCTCGCCATCTTTGACCAGTCCGGCTTCCTCAACACGCTGCTCTCCGGCCTCGGCATCGTCGACCGGCCGGTCATGTTCCTCGGCTACCAGAGCAAGCTGACCATCTTCATTGCCGTCGCTCTGGCCGAGATCTGGCGCGCCACTGCGATCATGATGGTCATCCTCGTTGCCGGCATGGGGCTGATCCCCAAGGAATATTACGAGGCGGCGGAGGTCTTTGGCGCCGGCCCTTGGAAGCGCTTCGTCCGCATCACCCTGCCGCTGCTGCGCCCCAGCCTGCAGACGGCGATCATCCTGCGCGTCATCCTCGGCTTCGAGGTCTTTGCCGTCGTCGCGGCGCTTGGCGGCACCAATCTGCCGGTGCTGATGGGCGAGACCTACAACTGGCAGTTCACGCTGCAGGACCGCAATGTCGCCGCCGCTTCGGCGCTGCTCATCCTCGCCATCTCGATCGGCTTCACGCTGTTTTTCCTAAGGGTGCTGCGCGTGCCCAAGGAGGCGCGGATATGAGGGAGGCACGCCTATGAGCGCCGTCGCGGAAGCGCCTGCCGCGCCTGCAATCGCCGATGCGAAGGCCGGCGACTGGCTGCTCGTCGCCACCGCAGTCCTGCTTTGCGTCTGGGTGCTGCTGCCGATCTATCTGCTGATTGTCAACGCAATGTCGTCGCCGCAGGACGTGACCGGCTTTCCCAAGCATTTCTTCCCGTCCTTCGATCTTGGCAGTCTTGCCTTCTTCATCAATTTCGCCGGCGTGGCCAGGGCGCTGTGGAACTCGGTGCTGGTCGCCACGCTGACGATGATCCTGTCGATCGGCTTCGGCGCGCCGGCGGGTTATGCGCTGTCGCGCTTCGACTTTCCGGGCAAGGGCACCTTCCGCTTCCTGGTGCTGATGACCCGCGCCTTTCCCCTGCCGCTCTTGGCGCTGCCGCTGGCGGTGATGTTCATCCGCACCGGTCTCGACGACACCGCGATCGGCCTGGCGCTGGTGCACACGACGCTGGCGCTGCCCTTTGCGGTGCTCATCACCTTCTCGCTGTTTTCCGGCATCCCTATCGAGATGGAGGAGGCGGCATGGACACTCGGCTGCACCCGGTGGCAGGCCTTTCGCAAGGTGATCCTGCCGCTGGCGCTGCCCGGCATCGCGGCCTCGGCGGTGTTCGCCTTCACCATCTCCTGGAACGAGGTCTTCACCGCCGCCGTGCTCACCATCGAGAACCGCACGCTGACCGCCTTCCTGCTACAGAGCCTCGGCGAGTCGCCGCTCTATCTGAAGTTCGCCGGCGGCGCGGCGCTGGTGGTGCCGGCACTGATCTTCATCTTCGCCGTCAGGAAATACCTGTTCGCCATGTGGGGGATCGCCAACCGATGACGCGCGAGAGGAAGAACGCTCATGGCTGAGATCGTCATCAAGGGAGTGGCCAAGCGCTTCGGCGGTTTCACCGCGCTGCATCAGGTCGACCTCGCCATCGCCGACCAGGAATTCATGGTGCTGCTCGGCGCCTCCGGCTGCGGAAAGACCACGCTGCTCAGAATCGTCGCCGGGCTGGAGACGCCGAGCCAGGGCGAGGTCTGGATCGGTGGCCGCCGCGTCGACCACCTGCCGCCGCGCGACCGCGGCATCGCCATGGTGTTCCAGAACTATGCCGTCTTTCCGCATCTGACCGTGTTCGAGAACATCGCCTTCGGCCTGCACATGAAGAAGCTTCCGCATCAGGAGGTCGACCGTCGCGTCAACCGCACTGCCGAGCTGATGCATATCGAGCAGCTCTTGAAGCGCTATTCCGGCCAGCTGTCCGGTGGCCAGCGCCAGCGCGTCGCGGTTGCCCGCGCGCTCGCCATGGAACCGGACGTCATCCTGATGGACGAGCCGCTGTCGAACCTCGACGCGCTGCTGAGGCTGGAGATGCGCGCCGAGCTGAAAGGCGTGCTCGCCGCATCGAAGACCACCACAATCTATGTAACCCACGACCAGGTCGAGGCGATGAGCCTTGCCGACCGCATCGCCGTCATGCATCAGGGCCGCATCGTCCAGGCCGCGTCGCCGGTCGAGGTGTATCGCAATCCGGCGGCACGCTTCGTCGGCTCCTTCATCGGTAACCCGCCGATGAATTTCCTGCCTGCGTCCAAAGCCGCGAATGGCAGCTGGAATGTCGCCGGGCTGACGCTGCCGGGGCCGAAGTCGGACAGGCAGACAATCGAATTCGCCATCCGGCCCGAGGACGTCGATGCCGGCGACAACGGCTTGCTGGCCATCGTTCGCGTCATCGAGCCACTCGGTCCGCACACGCTGGTCACCTGCGATGTCGAAGGCGGCCTGTTCCGCGCCGTGCTGGACTCCAACGCCACGGTTGCGGTTGGCGACCGCCTGCGGCTCGCCCCCAAGCCCGACCGCATCCGCTGGTTCGATCCCGAAACCGCCAATGCCCTCTGAAAGACCTCGATCCGCCATGACAGCCGCTGCCGCCCAGGACATCATCGCCCGCGCCGTCGAGGTGCTTAAGGAAAACGACCACGGCGACTACACCATCCCGACGAAAGGGCTTTATCCATTTCAGTGGAATTGGGATTCCTGCCTGACGGCCCTTGGCCTCGCCCATTATGACGAGGCGCGCGCCTGGACTGAGATCGAGACCCTGTTCGCGCATCAATGGTCCGACGGCATGGTGCCGCACATCGTCTTCCATGTCTGGAACGACGGCTATTTTCCCGGGCCCGAGGTCTGGCGCACCGGCCGTCCGACGGCGACTTCGGGTATCACCCAGCCAGCCGTCGCCGGCTTCGCCGTACGCCGCCTGTTCGACCGCGCGCGCGACAGGAAGCTTGCCACGGAGCGGGCCCGTGGGCTGCTGTCGAAGATCGACGCTTGGCACCGGTGGTTCTATGCGAACCGCGACCCGAAAGGGGATGGGCTGGTTGCGATCATCCACCCCTGGGAGTCCGGCCGCGACAATTCGATCGACTGGGACGAGGCCTTCGAGCGCGTTCCGACCGAAGGCGTCGAGCCTTACACTCGCCGCGACATCCTGCACGCCGACCCGGCGCATCGCCCGACCCAGGCGCAATACGACCGCTATCTCTGGCTGGTCCAGCATTTTCGCGGGCTGGGCTGGGACAATGCCAGGCTGCACAACACCTCGCCGTTCCAGATCGTCGATCCTGGCTTCAACGCCATCCTGATCCGCGCCGCGGCCGATCTTGCCGATCTCGCCGAGGCGTTGGGCGAGACCGGGATCGCCGCGGCCAATCGTGCCCGCGCCGAAAAGGGCCTGGCGGCGATGGAGCGATTATGGAGCGACGCGCATGGCCAATATCTCTGCCTCGACCGCATCACCGGAAAGCTGGTCGACAGCGCCTCGGTCGGCGGCATCCTGCCGGCCTTCGCGGCCGTCCCGAAGGCGCGTGCAACGGCAATTGCCGCAACCGTCGAGCGCCTCGCCGGCAAGGCGCGATATGTCGTTCCGTCGCACGATCCCGGTGACCCGCGCTTCGATGCCCGGCGCTATTGGCGCGGCCCGGCCTGGCTGGTCGTCAACTACATGATCGCCGACGGACTTCTCGCCGCGGGCCATGCCGAGGTTGCCCGGAGCATCACCCGCTCCAGCCTCGACCTGATCACCGAAAGCGGCTTCGCCGAATATTACGATCCGCTCACCGGAGAACCGCTCGGCGGCGGCCGTTTTACCTGGACGGCGGCAATGGTGATCGAGTTTCTGCGCGCAACGTAAGCGCGCGTTCATCGAGCCCGCATACTTTGCCGCGGCTGGAGCTGCGCCAGCGCGCCGCAAACGGTTATCAATCGTCGCGACGTCATGCTTCGGGATCGCGATCGGCATCCCGGTCTTTGCCTGCACGCCCGACCATTTCCCCTGACGGCGGCGGCGCTGCGCCGCGAGGATATCGGCGCTGGGCGGCGGGTGCCGACATCAAGCTCATTCGCGCCGACGCTGAGACGCCAGGCGCGGCCGAGTAAATCAGCCTGGTCGATGATCAGAAGGGCTTCTCGCCAATTACCTCGAAGCGCTCGACCGCGCAGTGCTCGGCAATCACCGCCAGGATGTCCGTCGAAGGCTCGAGCGCGTCGGGCTGCTTCCATTGAACGTCGAAGGAAAAAACAAAGCAGTTGCGGTCGACATCGTGTTCCATGCCGACGAAGCGCACGCCATAGCCGAGCGGCCGTACCATTTCCTGGAGGTCGGGCGGCGAGCTTTTCGGCCATGAAACCGATAGGATCGCCTTGTGGTCTCGTGGGATTTTCAGATCGACCCATTTCAGCGCCTGCAGCGTCACCAGCGTCAGCACTGTCGCGATCATGCCGAGGCCATACTGACCGCCGCCGAAGGCAAGGCCGATCATGGTCATGATCCACATCGTGGCGGCGGTGGTGACGCCGGTGACGAGATCGCCGCGCCGCAGGATGGCGCCGCCGCCGATGAAGCCGACGCCGGTAAGCACGCCGAGCGCGAAGCGCATCACATCCATGCGCACGAAGGAATCCGGCGTCTTGCCTGAGACGTCGAGCAGCATATTGGACTGTACCATGGCCACGCAGGCCGCCAGACCGACCAGTATGGTCGTCCGCAGCCCGGCGGAATGGCCGCGGGCCTCGCGGTTCAGGCCGATGAAGAAGCCTGCGACCAGCGTCAGCAGCAGCCGCGCGACGAGGTCCGGCCAGGTCGGATGAAGCGGCATGTCGCAGCAAAGTGTCTCGAACATCGTCTCGACAAGGGGTGTAAATTCTTCGCGCCTCAATTTCGTCCGCGACGTTCAACCGGGCAGAGCCGGGAATGGTTCCCTAAAGCATGTCTCCCGAAAGTGGGAACCGGTTTCGGGATAAAGACATGCGTAAAATCAAAAAACCTAAAGCGGCATGGAGCGAATCTGTAAGATCGGGACGCGCTTTAGTCGGCGCGTCTGAGGCATTCGCAAGGCACGGCCTCAATGAGCGGCAATGCTCAGCAGCAGCGCCAGAACGACGATGCTGACCAGCCCGGCGATGAAGATGATGCGGCGGGTGCGCGTGCGCAGGATGATCTCGGCCTGTCGCGCGTCCTGGCCCGAGAAGACCGGCCCTCCGCTGTCGCGGTCCTTGCGCATGAATTGCTCCTTCCTTTGGAACGGATCCGGAAGGTCTCTGAGCAGGAACCGATTTGTCGGTGTGAAGTTCCGCCGTGTTTCGGCAGGAGGGATGCCCGCGACCGGGATTGAACCGGCCGCGGGAGATGTTGCTTTAGGCGAATTTCGGATCGAGGCTGCCCGACTTGTAGCGCTTGGCCATCTCCGCCAGCGGAATCGGCTTGATCTTCGGCGCGTTGCCGGCGGTGCCGAACTGCTCGAAGCGCTCCTTGCAGAGCTTCTTCATCGCCGCCATGGCCGGCGTCAGATATTTGCGCGGGTCGAACTCCGACGGGTTCTCGGTCAGCACCTTGCGGATCGCGCCGGTCAGCGCCATGCGGTTGTCGGTGTCGATGTTGATCTTGCGCACGCCATGCTTGATGCCGCGCTGGATCTCCTCCACCGGCACGCCCCAGGTCGGCTTCATCTGGCCGCCATATTTGTTGATGATCTCCTGCAGCTCTTCCGGCACCGACGAGGAGCCATGCATCACCAGATGCATGTTGGGCAGACGGCGGTGGATCTCCTCGATCACATTCATCGCCAGCACCGCGCCGTCCGGCTTGCGCGAGAATTTGTAGGCGCCGTGGCTGGTGCCCATGGCCACCGCCAGCGCATCGACATGCGTGTCGCGCACGAACTGCTCGGCCTGCACCGGGTCGGTCAAGAGCTGGTCGTGGCTGATCGTGCCTTCGACGCCGTGGCCGTCCTCCTGCTCGCCGCCGCCGCTCTCCAGGGAGCCGAGCACGCCGATCTCGCCCTCCACCGACACGCCGCCCCAATGCGCCATGTCGACGACGCGGCGCGTGATGCCGGAATTGTAAGCATAGTCGGCCGGAGACTTGCCGTCCTCCTTCAGCGAGCCGTCCATCATCACCGAGGTGAAGCCATACTGGATCGCGGTGACACAGGTCGCTTCGTTGTTGCCGTGGTCGAGATGCATGCAGACCGGGATATCGGGATGGATCTCGACCAGCGCGTCGATCAGCTTGGCCAGCACCACGTCATTGGCGTAGGCGCGCGCGCCGCGGCTGGCCTGCAGGATGACCGGCGACTTGGTCTCCTCGGCCGCCTCCATGATGGCGAGGCCTTGTTCCATGTTGTTCATGTTGAAGGCAGGCACGCCATAGCCATGTTCGGCGGCATGGTCGAGCAATTGTCTCAGTGTGATGCGAGCCAACGAATAGTCTCCCGTATCTGTTGAAAGCGCGATTTAGCAGGTCGGGCCGAAACCCGGCCCAACTGCTTCTGGCCGGATTTCCGACGGACCGCAACCCACTCAGGTCGCGGTCCTGAAATCCAAATCGGTTTAGTTCCGATGCGCTGCTCGCAAAGGGGTTCAGGCCGCGATTCTGGCACGCGCGGCGAGGATCTCGACGCAGGCCTTTGCCGCCTCCTTGCCCTTCAAAGCGAAATGCTCGTGGAAGAAGCGGTGATGCTCGGCGCTGTCATGGTAGTTGTGCGGCGTCAGCACCGCCGACAGCACCGGCACGCCGGTCGCAAGCTGCACATTCATCATCCCGTCGATGACGGCGCTCGCCACGAAGTCATGCCGGTAGATGCCGCCATTGACGACGAAAGCGGTGCCGAGGATCGCGGCATAGCGGCCGGTCTCGGCAAGCGTCTTGGCGTGCAGCGGGATCTCGTAGGCGCCTGGAACGTCGAAGACCTCGACGGTGAAGCCGCCGAGCGCGGCAAGCTCAGCCTCGAACGCCGCCACGCATTGGTCGACGATGTCGGCATGCCAGCGCGCGCGAATGACGGCGACACGAAGGGTAGTTTGGTCTTTGGGGAAATGCTGATTCATGGGTCCTTCCGTTTCGAACCAGAATCAGGACGCACGACGCAAAAACGCGGTCCGCGCGAGCGGACCGTCTTTCAGCGATCGTTCTCTTCCATCCGGACTGTAACCGTCGGCTCCGGAATCGCACCGGATCTGCTGACCCTTCCACTAGAGCGCCACGCGTCCTTTTGGACGCGTAAAGGACGCTCTAGCACTTAAGAATCCACGCATTGATGCGTGGACCGGGAGGCGCTCGCGGGCTTGGGTCGAGACCCTTACCGCCGGTGGGGACTTTCACCCCGCCCTGAGAACATTAACGCGGGTTTTATGAGAGAGGAGGGTGGCGCTGTCAATTGGCGACTGGCCAATCCTTCCCTTGTAGGGATGCCCGGCAGGGTAGGGGCGGCGCTGTCCCGCCAACGTATCTATGCTTGGGTTCCTCGCCCCGCCGAAGGCGGGGAGAGGTGTCCGCGAAGCGGACGGAGAGGGGCTTCGTAGGGCGCTCCCCTCTCCGTCTCGGCTTCGCCGAGCCACCTCTCCCCACTTTCGTGGGGCGAGGAACCTTGATCCTGCGACGCCGCGATACTTCGCGCCCCCTCTGTCCTGGCGGACTTCTCAGCCGTCACCCACGCTCCGGAAACATAGCCTTCAGCCCCTCGCGCGAGGCTTTCGCCACGCCGCGCTCAGTGATGAGACCCGTCACCAGCCGCGCCGGCGTCACGTCGAAGGCCGGGTTCGCCGCCGGCGTCGCATCCGGCGACACGCGCACCTGCGCCACCTTGCCGTCCGCCGTCTTGCCCCAGACCAAAGAGACCTCGTCGCCGGAGCGTTCCTCGATGGGGATTTCCTTCAGCCCGTCGGCCACCGTCCAATCGATGGTGGGCGAGGGCAGCGCGACGTAGAAGGGCACCTCATTGTCGGCGGCGGCGAGCGCTTTCAGATAAGTGCCGATCTTGTTGCAGACGTCGCCATTGGCCGTGGTGCGGTCGGTGCCGACGATCACCATGTCGATGTCGCCATGCTGCATCAGATGGCCGCCGGCATTGTCGACGATCAGCGTGTGCGGCACGCCGTGGCCGGCCATCTCCCAGGCGGTCAGCTGGGCGCCCTGGTTGCGCGGCCTGGTCTCGTCGACATAGACATGGACGGGGATACCGGCCTCGGTCGCCAGATAGATCGGCGCGGTGGCCGTGCCGTAGTCGACCGTCGCCAGCCACCCGGCATTGCAATGGGTGAGGATGTTGACCGTCTCGCCCGGCTGCTTCTTCGCCGCGATTTCCTTGATGATGGCAAGTCCGTTCTCGCCGATGGCGCGGTTTAAGCCCACATCCTCGTCGGCGATCTCGGCGGCCCGCTTGTAGGCAGCCTCCGCGCGCTCTTCCGGCGCGAGCGGCTTCAAGAAGCGCCGCATCTCGTCCAGCGCCCAGCGCAGGTTGATCGCCGTCGGCCGCGTCTTGTGAAGCGTCTCCCATACCGCGTCGAGTGCTTCGTCCGACGGATCGTCCATCATCTGGATGGCGACGCCGTAAGCCGCGGTGACGCCGATCAGCGGCGCGCCGCGCACCCACATGTCGCGGATGGCGGTGGCGACACCGGCGACGGTTCCGATCGTCTCGATGCGGAACTCATGCGGCAGCCAGCGCTGGTCGATGATCTCGACCGAGCGCTTGTCGTCGCTGAGCCAGATGGTGCGGTAGTGGCGTTCGCCGACGTTCAAATTCACTTCTCCTGTTCGATCAGCGCGGCCAGATTGTTGACCTCGTCGATGCTGTGGATCCGGCGCCGGTTGACGGCGATGTGGCGGCCGAAGCGCAAAGCCTTGGCCTCACATGTGGCGCGCAGGTCTTGATCGGCAATGGTCTCGAAATCGGCATTGTGGGCCAGCCCAAGGATGCGCCGGTGCACCTCGATGCCGGCAAAGCCGAGCAGGTCGGTCCAGATGGAATGCAGCATGTGGTCGAGCGCCTGCTCGGCGCCCAGTCTGTCGCCCTGATCTTCGAACAGGCTTTTCTGGTAAAGCATGCCGGTGCGTTCGGTGCGCCACAGATGCGAGAACTCGGCGCGGAAGGTTGCCCAGGTCTCGGCGGTGACGCCGAGCAGATAGGCGCGCATCGAGTCCCTGCTGCCTTTCTCCTCATGGCCGCGCTGCGAGAAGAAGGCCATCCAGAAATTGGCGAGCAGCATGCCGACATCGAAGGCGATCGGGCCGTAGAAGGCGAATTCCGGATCGATCATCCGGGTCTCGGTGTCGGTGACCATGATCGAGCCGGAATGCAGGTCGCCATGCAGCATCGTCTCGGCATTGGCGGCGAAGAGATGCTTCAGCCGCTGCGCCTCGACCTTGAGGTCGCGGTCGGCGCGCAATTCGGCAACCAGGCCGTCGAGCTGCGGCGAGGTATGCCGGTTCAACTTGGCGTCGAAATAGGGATCGGAAAACACCAGGTCCTCGGTGATGCCGCAGAGCTCGACATTGTCGGCGAACAGCGCCAGATCGGCCTTGCGCTCCTTCGTCACCATCGAAAGATCCGAGCCGCGGAACAGCGTGCGGGCCATGAACAGGCCGATGTCGCGCGCCATGTTCGGCAGCTCGCGGCCGTCGATCAGCGCTCGCCGCAGGATGACATGCGGCGGCGCCAGATATTCCATGACGATCAGCGCTTGGGTCTCGTCGAAATGGTAGATCGCCGGCACAGAGCCGGGCGCCCGGCGCTCCTGCCTGGTCAGCGCATGATATTCGAAGAAGGAACGCTTCAAGGGCAGCGGCCAGCTGTCGCCAACCAGCCGCACATAGGGCAGAGCCTGCTTGACCACCGCGGCGCCCTGGTCGCCCTCGACGATGAAGACGAGGTTCAGATTGCCGTCACCGACCTCGCGTACTTTCCAGTGGCTTGCGTCGTCGCCGATGCGCTCGGTCAGCGCTGAGGTCTCGCCAAGGCGCTTCGGCAGCGTCTCCACCGACAATGCTTCGAACTTTCCAGTCATGCTCTCCCCTCCTGCGCGTGGTTTCCGACGATAGCGGAGCCACGGCGGCGGGGCCAAGCTAGGAAGCGCTCTGGCAAATGTCAATCGTGTTGACAATTGACGAACGAGTCCATAGCGTCAGGGGCCAGGGAGGAAGGAATGGGCGCAGATGCCGTGTTCCATGTGGAGGGCTTGAGGAAATCCTTCGGCCAGAACGAGGTGCTTGGCGGCATCTCGCTCGAACTGCATTCGGGCGAGGTCACCGTGCTGATGGGCGCCAACGGCGCCGGCAAGTCGACCCTGGTCAAGATCATCAGCGGCGTCTATTCGCGCGGTGCCGGCACGATGCGGCTCGCCGGCAACGCGTTCGACCCGCAAACCCCCGCCGAAGCCATTCGCGCCGGCGTCGTCACCGTGCACCAGAACATCAATGACGGCGTGGTCGCCGACCTCGATGTTGCCACCAACCTGACGCTCGACCGGCTGAGCGGCAAAGGCGCGTCGATGCTGTTCAAGCCCGCCAATGTCCGTGCCGAAGCCAAGGCCGTCGCCGACCGCATGGGACTAATCATCGACCTCAAGGCGCGCGTCAGCGATCTGTCTCTGGCCGACCGGCAGATGGTGGCCATTGCGCGGGCCATGGCGCACCAGCCCAAAGTGCTGATCCTCGACGAGCCGACCTCCTCGCTGTCGAGCGCCGAGGCCGACCGGTTGTTCTCGCTGATCGACCGGCTGCGCGGTCATGGCGTTGCCATCCTCTATATATCGCACCGTATGTCCGACATCAGGCGCCTCGCCGACCGCATCATGTCGCTGCGCGACGGTGTCGTCTCCGGCGTCTTCGATCAAAAACCGCTTGATTACGAGGGCGCCGTCAACGCCATGCTCGGCCGCAAGATTCGTCTCGACAGGGTCGTTGCCAGAAGTTCCGTCAGTGCGGTCTTCACTGCAGAAGGCCTGCGGATCGCGCATGGCGCAAAGCCGATCTCGATGACGCTCGGCGCCGGCGAGGTGGTGGCGATCACCGGCCTCGTTGGCGTCGGAAAGACAGCCTTGGCCGAAACGCTGTTCGGCGTGCGCAGGCCGCTTGCCGGCGCCATGCATATGGACGGCAAGCCCTATGCACCCGGCTCGGCGCGCGAGGCGATCGCCGCCGGTGTCTTCCTGGTCGCCAAGGATCGCGCCGAGAGCGGCATCGTCGGCGGCTTCAACATCGAGCGCAACATCAGCCTGCCGTTCCTCAAGCGCATGTCGAGCCTCGGCGTCATGAAGAAGCGCGCCGAGCGCCTCGCCGCCCGCCGCCAGATCGACGAGCTCGGCATCGTCTGCCGTTCCGAGAAGGACGAGCTGTCGGCGCTCTCCGGCGGCAACCAGCAGAAGGTGATGGTGGCGCGCTGGATGTCGCAGGCCTCGCGCCTCTTCATCCTCGACGAGCCGTTCCAGGGCGTCGACATTTCGGCCCGCCGAGACATCGCCGCGAAGCTTCGGGCCAGCGCGGACGGCCGCGCGACGCTGATCTTCGTCACCGAGATCGACGAGGCGCTGGAAACCGCCGACCGCATCCTGGTGATGTCGGAACACACGATCGTCGGCGAGCACCGCAATGCCGATATCGACCTCGAGCGGATGCTGGCGGAAGTGGCCGGCGGACCTCTGCATGGTGTTGCGTGAGATCGTGCGGATGACGAGACTTGGAGTGCAGGCATGAGTTCTAGTTTGGCGGAGAGGACAACAGCGCGGGAGCGTTCGATGACATTGCGCGACTATGCCATCCGCTACGGCTTCATCGTCCTGCTGGTCGGGTTGATCGCCTATTTCGCGATCGCTGCCGACGGTTTCGTTTCGCCGCAGAGCGCGGTCTTCATCTTCCAGTCGGTGGCCATTACCGGCGTGCTGGCGCTCGGCGTCACCGCGACGCTGGTCGTCGGCGGTTTCGACCTGTCGATCGGCTCGGTCGCGACCAGCGCTATGATGGCGGCCTCCTACGCGATGGTCGTGCTGGAGCAGAACGCCATCGTCGCCGTCATCGCCTGCCTGGTCATCGGCGTCATCGTCGGCCTGATCAATGGCTGGCTGATCGTCTATATGCGCGTGCCCGACCTGCTCGCGACGCTTGGCATGATGTTCCTGCTGCTCGGCCTGCAGCGCATCCCGACCGAAGGACGCTCGATTGCCACCGGCATGACCATGCCCGATGGCTCGGTCGCCAACGGCAAGTTCTCCGAAGCCTTCCTGGCGCTCGGCCGCCACCGCATCGACTTCTTCATCCCGAACCTGATCCCGGTCTCTGTGGTGGTGCTGGTCGTGCTCGCGCTGCTGATTTGGTTCTTCCTCGAATACACCCGCTTCGGCCGCATGATGTATGCCGTCGGCAGCAATGAAAGGGCGGCCGAGCTCGCCGGCGCGCCTGTCAAGGCATACAAAATCTGGGCCTATGTCATTTCGGGAGTTTTTGCCTCGATCGGCGGGATTTTGCTCGCCGCCCGGCTTGGACGCGGCGACATCGCCTCGGGTAATAATCTGTTGCTCGACGCAGTAGCGGCGGCGCTCATCGGCTACGCAGTGCTCGGCGCCGCCAAGCCCAACGCCTTCGGCACGGCCGTCGGCGCGGTGTTCGTCGGCGTGCTGCTGCAAGGCCTGACGATGATGAACGCCCCTTACTACACGCAGGATTTCGTCAAGGGCGCGGTGCTTGTCGTCGCCCTTGTCTTCACCTTCGCCCTTTCCGGCAGGGGCAAGAGATAGTTTCGACCGGGACATTGATGAGAACACAAACGGAGGAAAAAGTGAGCATCACAAGGAGACTTTTGGGGAAGGCGGCGCTCGGCCTCGCCGGCGCGGCGCTGCTGATGCAGGGCACGGCATTGGCGGCGGACCGCCCGGCGCCGTTCGACAAGCCGGGCGTCAAGATCGCGCTGGTGCGTTATCTCTCGACCGGTGACTTCTTCCAGGCTTATCTCTCGGGCGTCGAGGCGCAGGCGAAGGCGCTGGGCGTCGACCTGCGCGTGCTGGACAGCCGCCAGGACGCCGCGCTCCAGGCCGACATGGTCGACCAGGCGATCGCGCTCGGTGTGCAGGGCATCATCATCCAGCACGGCCTGACGGAATCGATGAAGGACGCCGCCCAGCGCGCTGTCGACGCCGGCATCAAGGTCGTCGCCTTCGATGTCAATGTCGAAAACCCGAAGATCCCGCAGATCGAGCAGTCGGACAAGGATCTCGCCAAGCTGGCGCTCGAACAGGCCGTCAAGGACAATGGCGAGAGCTGGAAGGCCGGCTATGTCTATGTCGCCGGCATCGCCCCGCTCGACCGCCGCAACGAGACCTGGGTGGATGTGAAGAAGAAATATTCGGGCATCAGCGAGGTCGCGCAGTTCGGCACGCTCGACAACCCGATCGCCAACTCGGTCGCCAACCAGGCGCGCTCGGTGCTGCAGGCGCACCCCGATATCAAGGTGATGTTCGCGCCCTATGACGAGTTCGCCAAGGGCGTGAAGATCGCCGTCGACGAGGCGGGCCTGAACAAGGGCATCAAGATCTACTCGGCCGACATCTCGACCTCCGACATCGCCGCCATGCGCGAGCCGGACAGCGCCTGGGCTGCCACCGCCGCCACCAACCCGGCCGTCGTCGGCCAGGTCTCGGTGCGCGCGTTGGCGCAGCTGCTCGCCGGCGAGGATCCCGGCCACAACGTCATCGTGCCGCCGACGCTGATCACCCAGAAGGAGCTGATCGACAAGGACATCAAGAACATGGAAGACCTGTCGGCCAAGCTGCCGCAATTCGCGCATGCCGATGTCGCGATGCCGGCCTGGATGCCGAACCCCAACGCCAAGTAAGGGTAAGGCAGTCGCAAGATGAAGAGAGCGGTCCAACGGGCCGCTCTCTGTCTTTGTGAGGGCTGCTGTTGCGGCCTCACCGCTGCCAGAAAGGCAGCTTGGCGATCTCTGCCTCGACCTCTTCTTTCGTCAGCCCGATATCGTCGATCAGATGCGGATTGTCCGTCGCCATCCGCTTGAGCTCGAAGCGAAAATAGGCCTGCTCGCGCCGCAACGCGATGAGGCTGCGCAAGGCCGCGAGGCTGTAGCGCCAGCGGCTCTTGATCTCGGCTGGATGCGCGGCCAAAGGTGCGCAAGTCGCAAGAATATCGTTCATGGCAACCTCCATCGAATGAGGGTTCCAAAAGCCCTCGACCTGATTGAGATTGCAGTGTGCCGCAGGCGGCCGGCGGCGTAATTAAGCCCTCCCAAATAGTTCTCAAAACTTCCAAATCGGATAGAGCGGTTCGCCGTTTCACGGAAACGGCGAACCCGTCTATCCCTTTGTTTTTACGCAATTCCGGGCGGAGGGTTACGGCGAAGTCGCCGAACTTAACCGCTCACACTTTTCCTGGAATTGCTCTATAGATCGCCGCATGCAGGGATCGCGCTTTGCCTTCGGACCGTTCGTGCTTGATCCGGGCGCGGGAACGCTGCTTCGGGACGATGTTCCCGTTGCCGCCGGCCATCGCGGACTGAAACTGCTGGAGGCGCTCGTCGCGCGTCCCGGCGAAATCCTCGCCAAGGCCGAGCTGATGGACGCGGCGTGGCCGGGCACGGCGGTAGAGGAAGGCAATCTCACTGTCCAGATCGCGCAATTGCGCAAGCTGCTCGGTCCGGCGGCCGGTGGCGGCGAGTGGATCGCCACGGTGCCGCGTGTCGGCTATCGCTTCACCGGTACCGTCGAACAGGCCGACCCCACGCGCAAGCCCTTGCCGCTGCCCGACAAACCGTCGATCGCCGTGCTGCCCTTCGTCAATCTGAGCAACGATCCCGAGCAGGAGTCTTTCGCCGACGGCCTGACCGAAGACCTGATCACCGATCTTTCACGGATTCCGGGCCTCTTCGTCATCGCGCGCAATTCGGTCTTTGCCTACAAAGGCAAGGCCATGGATGTGCGCGCCATCGCCGGCGAACTCGGCGTGCGCTATCTGCTGGAGGGCAGCGCCAGGCGCGCCGCGGGGCGTGTGCGCATCAACGCCCAGCTGATCGACGCGCTGAGCGGCAAGCATCTGTGGGCCGAGCGGTTCGATCGCGGCCTGGAAGACATCTTCGCCGTTCAGGATGAGGCTACCGCCAAGATCGTCGAGGCGCTGCTCGGGCGGCTGCGCGCGCCGCCGGCCCGCAACCGGCCCAGGAATCTGGAAGCCTATGATCTCGTCGTGCGGGCTCGCAAATCGTTCGACGAGTCCCCGCAGATGGCGCGCGAGGCGCATCTGATGCTGACGCGCGCGATTGCGCTCGATCCGGACTATGCCGAGGCCTATCGCTGGCTTGCGATGAACCACTGGATGGGCTGGGTGCATTGGGGCGAGCCGTTCGAACCTGCCCGCAGCACGTCCCTGGAATTGGCGCGCAAGGCGGTGACGATCGACCCCAACGACGCCGGCTGCCGCTGGGTGCTCGCCAACCTGCTTGCCTATGAACGCGATTTCGAACAGGCCGAGATTGAGTTCGCCAAGGCGATCGAACTCGATCCGAACGAGGCGGATATCTGGGCGACAGTGTCCGACATCGAGGTGCTGGCCGGCCAGGTGGACTTGAGTCTCGAGCACATCTGCAAGGCGTTCCGGCTCAATCCCTTTCCGCCGAGTTGGTATTATCTGACGCTCGGCCAGGCACAGTATGCGGCCCGTGACTACGAGGCCGCTGTCGAGACGCTGCGCCGCGACGAGACTTACCGCACCAGCTCGCGCCGCTTCCTGGCGGCAGCGCTTGCTCAACTCGGCCGCCTCGACGAGGCGCGCACCGAGGTCGCGCTGTTCCTCGTCGGCAATCCGCATTTCTCCACGCAGCGCTGGGTCGAAACAGAGCCGTTCCGTGACGACGCGACGCTCGAGCACTTCGTCGACGGCTTCCGCAAGGCCGGCCTGCCGGAGTGATGCGGCGATCTGAGCGGAAAGCCGCTCAACCCTGGCCTCACCGCCCGGCGCGCGCCAACCCATGCGCTACCAGCCGGTCGATGACCTCCGGATAGCTGACGCCGCTCGCCGCCATCGCCTTGGCGTACATGCTGATGTTGGTGAAGCCCGGAATGGTGTTGAGCTCGTTGATCAGGAAAGTCATATCCGGCATCAGGAAGAAGTCGACGCGGGCCATGCCGTCGCAGCCGAGCGCCCTGAACGCCTTTGCGGCCATGTCGCGCATGGCTTCCTCCACCTCCGGCGGCAGCTCGGCCGGCACGATCAAGGCAGCGCCGTTCTCGTCGATGTATTTGGCATTGTAGTTGTAGAAGCCGTGGCTCTCCGCAGGCACGATCTCGCCGGGCCGCGACACGAAAAGTTCGCCCACGGGGCTCTCCAGCACGCTGAATTCGATCTCGCGGCCACGAACGAATTCCTCCGCCAGCAGCTTGCTGTCGTGCTGGAACGCCTCCGCGAGGGCCCGGTCAAATTCCTGGCTGGCATTGACCTTGGCGACGCCGACCGACGAACCCTGCCGCGCCGGTTTGATGAAGATCGGCAGCCCGAGCCGGTCTTCCAGTTCGGCAAGCGTAGGCGCCGCACCCTCATCGATGGTCACCGAACGTGCGACGGGCACGCCCGCCGCTTTCAGCAGCCGCTTGGCGACGTCCTTGTCGAGCGCCGTGGCCGACCCCAATATGCCGCAGCCGGCGAGGGGCATGCGCGCCACCTCGGCTAGTCCCTGCACCGCGCCGTCCTCGCCATGCAGGCCGTGCAGCACCGGAAACAGGATATCTATGGCGGGCAGGTCATGGGGTGCGCCGTTGGCAGGGACCGCCAGCATCCGTCCATGCCCGCCCGGCACCAGGCAGAGCTGCGTGCCAACCGACGGCGTCGCCAGCGCGCCGTTCTCGAAGCTGCTCAGCAGCCATTGCCCTTCGCGCGTGACGAAGATCGGAACGGCATCGTATTTCGCAGGGTCCAGCGCGGCCATGACGTTGGCCGCCGAAAGCAGCGACACGTCGTGCTCGGCGGAGCGTCCGCCGAACAGCACACCGATACGAAGTCTTTTTGCGGGCATCGACAACTCCACCAATGATCAAGGGTTGGAGCTCGCATGCGAAACACCAGGCATCCCCTTCAACCGTAGTAAGCGGACGATTGGAGTGGGACTTTGACCGGTTGCAGCAGTTTTTCAGCAGAAGCGCGAAAGCGCTCCGTCCTGAGGGGCGTCAACGCGAGGAGATCGAGCGGTTCGTCGTATTCGGGAAACGACGAACCGCTGCAACGATATTCGTCAGCGCAGCGCCGCCGCGATATTGCCGCCGTCGACGGTGGTCACATCGGCGGTAGTACGCTCGGCCAGCGCCTGGTGCAGGAAGGCCTGCGCCACGTCGTCGGCTGTCACTTCCTGTCCGAGCAGGTTGCCGGACATGTATTCCTTCTCCGACACGCCACGCGCGCCGGAGCGGCTGGCGATCATGGCGTCGGTGAGAAGGCCGGAGCGGATGCGGTCGGCATTGACCGCGTTGGAGCGGATGCCATAGGCACCGTAATCCAACGCATATTGCCTGGACAGGAACAATGTCGCCGCCTTCGGAATGCCGTACGCGCCGAATTTCGGGCCGGGATTGATCGCCTGCTTCGAGGTGTTGAAGAGAAGAACGCCGCCCGTGCCCTGTTCCAGCATGATGCGCACCGCGTTCTGCGCCGCCGACTGGTGGGCGAAGAAGTTGAGTTCGAAGCTCTTGCGCAAGGTGGCGTCGTCTAGCTCGCCGATCCGGCCTTCCCAGGCGGCTCCCGCGTTCGAGACCAGGATGTCGACGCCGCCATAGACCGCGACCGCCCTGTCGAAGGCAGCGCACATCTCGGCCGGCTTGGTGATGTCGGCACCCACGCCGATCGAGTTGTTGCCGGCCGCCTTCGCCGCGTCCGCGGCCTTGGCTGAGTCGAGATCGACGATCACCGCATGGGCGCCATTGGCGGCGAACAGCTTTGCCGTCGCGGCGCCGATGGCGCCGGCGCCGCCGGTGACCAGCACCACCTGGCCGGTCAGCGGCTTCGGCTTGTTGGAGGCAAGCTTGGCCTGTTCCAGCGACCAGTATTCGAGCGGGAAGAGGTCGGCCTTGGAGAGCGGATGGAAATTGCCGATGGCTTCGGCGCCGCGCACTGCCTCGATCCACATCTCGCCGACATCCGACGCGATCTTGGCGTCCTTCAGCGTGCGGCCATGGCCGAACATGCCGAGACCCGGCACCAGCGTCAGGCGCGGCATCGGATCGAGCATGGTGCGCTTGACGTCGTCCAGCGCGTCATTGGTCTCGAAATAGGCGGTGTAATCCTTGACGAAGGCCTCGACATGGCTGCGCACCACGGCCTTGTAGTCGCCGAGCTTGTCCGCATCGGGCGCCGGCACCGCCATCGGCCCCGTCTTGATGCGGATCGACAGATCGGGCGTCGAGACGCCGCGGCCGGCATAGTCGGCGATCTTCGCCGAGTTGATGAAGTCGACGATCGCGTCCGAGGTGCGGAAGTCGCTGATCATGCGGTCGAAACGGCCTTCGCCGCGCGCCACGGCAACCGCGCCGCGCAATGTCGGCGCGATGTCGCTCGGCTTTGCGAGCTTTGCGGGCAGCGCCGCCTTGCCTGCCCGCGGCTTGCCGTTCCTGGCGACATACTCCTCGGCGACATTCACATAATGGATCATGCGGTCATAGGCCTGCCTGGCATCGTCACCGAAGGTGAAGATGCCGTGCTTGTCGAGGATCAGGCCTTCGACACTCGGGTCGGCATCGAAGACTTCCGCGGCCACCTTGGCGAGGTCGAAGCCCGGCTTGATGTAGGGCACGTAACCTAGTCTGTCGCCGAACACGGTCTTGATCAGCGGCTTGCTGTCCTCCTGGTCAACAATGGCGAGGATCGCGGTCGAATGCGTGTGGTCGACGAATTTGTGCGGCAGGAAGGCGTGCAGCAGCGTTTCGACCGACGGGTTGGGGGAGGACGGATCGATCAGGTTGGAGCGCTGCAGCGCCACCATGTCCTCGTCGGAAAGCTTGTCCAGCGCGCGCGCCTTGAGCAGCGCGCCCATCTTCACCGCCGGCAGGCCTTGCGGCTCGATGACGGCCATGTCCCAGCCGCTGCCCTTGACGCAGAGCACGTCCCATTCGTCGCCGAGGAGGTCTGTGGCCTTGGTCTTGCATGAGGTGTTGCCGCCGCCATGCAGCACCAGCCGCGGCTCTCCGCCGAGCAGGCGGGTTGTGTAGACGCGCAATGCAAGGTCGCTGCCGACGCCCTTCTTGGCGTAGTCGGCAACCATCTTCTCCGCGTCGGCGTCGTTCCAAAGGTTCTTCATGTCGTTGCGTCCGATACTCGTCTTTTTGCTCATGAACAGAAAGCCGCGACGCCTTTATGACAGAAGCGGCGAGGGTGGTTTTCTAAGAGGCCTTCTTGGTTGCCGCCTCGGCGTATTGGAGCAGGCGATCGGCCATATGCGCGCCGATCACCAGATGCGTGCAGAGCCCGCCGGCGATGGCCGCAAGCAGCGGCTCGAACTTCGTATCTTCCTGCACCACCATCAGCCGCTTCTCGATGGCCCGCAGCGAGGCGAGCGCGGCGGAGATGACGCGCCGGTTGTAGCTGCAGTCGAGCATCTCGCCCCTGGCGTCGATGATCTGCCCGGCGATGACGCCGGCGGCCCCCTGGCTGCGCAGCGCTTCCATCTCGGCCGGCGTCAGCGCGCCGCATTTCACCAGATGGCTGTCGGCGTCGACCGCGCCGACGGAATAGAGCGACAGGTCGCAGTCGGCGATGCCGGCAAGCTGGTCGCGGATCACCGGCTCGGCGCGCAGGCTCTTCGCCAGCTCTTCAGTCGACAGCACCAGCGGCGCATAGAAGTTCAGGCCCTTGGCGTTGAGCCGTCGCGCGATCTCCATCGTGCACTGGTCTGGCCGGTAGGAATAGGGCGCGCCGAGATTGCCGCAGAGTTGCACCACGGTGACGTCCTGCAAGTCGGCGAAGGACATGATGTCGGCGATGGTGTAAACGGTGCGGCCCCAGGCGACGCCGATGCGGTCGCCCTTCTTCACCAGCTCGAGAAAGACGCTGGCCGCGAGCACCGCGATGTCGGTTGAGGGATCGGCGAGATAGGCATTTTCGGGCGCGATCCAGACGGCGTCGAGCCCGAAGGCGTCTTCAACCTTGCGCGCCATGACATCGTCGGTGAAGAGCTGCGTCGAGGTCGAGATGTTGACGATGCCGGTCTCGCGCGCCTTGCGCAGATACATGGCGACCGAGGCGCGTGAAATGTTGAGCTGGCTCGCCACTTCGTCCTGGCGAAGGCCATGCGCATAGTAAAGCCAGGCGGCCTTGTGGATGAGCTGTTCTGCCGGTCTGATCGCCATGCCGCCTCCCTGGCTGACATTAGTCACGGCTCTCGACAAAAGTCAAACCTGAGTGAGCGGAGGCGTTTACCTGTCGGCACGGCTCAGCGTGGATCGCCGTTCTGTCAAGCGACCGGATCATAGCATTTTCAGCTAGTCGGAGGGATAGCGTGACAGCGGGCCTGAGGTTAGAAGGTTCGAAAGAACTTTGGGGAGAACGGGATGGCCAATCCCTACGAACAGGATCTCGGCAGGAACGCCGCCAATTACCAGCCGCTGACGCCGCTCACTTACCTTGAACGCACGGCCAAGACCTATCCCGACCATGTCGCTATCATTCATGGCAGCCAGCGCATCACCTATCGCGAGTTCTGGCGCCGCTCGTTGAAGCTTGCCTCGGCGCTCGCGCGGCACGGCATCGGCAAGGGCGACACGGTGACGGTGATGCTCTCCAACACGCCGCCAATGCTGGAAGCGCATTTCGGCGTGCCGATGGTGAAGGCGGTGCTCCATTCCCTGAATACCCGCCTCGACGCCGCCATCATCGCCTTCCAGCTCGATCATGCCGACTCGAAGGTGCTGATCGTCGACCGCGAATTCTCGGGCGTGGTCAAGGAGGCTCTGGCGTTGGCCAAGGCCAAGCCATTGATTATCGACTATGATGATCCCGATTATGCCGCCGACGCTCCCTACCCGAAGGGCGAGCGGATCGGCGTGCTCGATTATGAGGACTTCGTCGCCGCGGGCGACGAGGCGTTCGCATGGTCGATGCCGGACGACGAATGGGACGCCATCTCGCTCAACTACACATCCGGCACGACTGGCAATCCGAAGGGCGTCGTCTACCATCATCGTGGTGCCGCCCTGATGGCCTACACCAACACCATCCATGCCGGCATGGCCAGGCACGCAGTCTATCTGTGGACGCTGCCGATGTTCCACTGCAACGGCTGGTGCTTTCCCTGGACGCTTGCGGTGCAGGCCGGCACCCATGTCTGCCTGCGCTGGGTGCGGGCGAAACCGATATATGACGCGATCGCCGATCACGGCGTCACCCATCTGTGCGGCGCGCCGATCGTCATGTCGGTGCTGATCAACGCGAAGGACGAGGACAAGCGCCAGTTCCCCCAGACCGTCACCTTCAACACCGCCGCCGCGCCGCCGCCGGAAGCTGTGCTTGCGGGCATGGCCGATGCCGGCTTCGCCGTCACCCATCTCTACGGCCTGACCGAGACCTACGGCCCGGCCGTCGTCAACGAATGGCACAATGAGTGGGACGCTCTGGAGAAGGGGCCGAGGATGGCGAAGAAGGCGCGCCAGGGCGTGCGCTATGCCGCGCTGGAAGGGCTGACCATCATGGACCCCGAGACGATGAACGAGACGCCGGCCGACGGCGAGACCATTGGCGAGGTCATGTTCCGCGGCAACATCGTCATGAAGGGCTATCTGAAAAACAGGAAGGCCACCGACGAGGCCTTCGCCGGCGGCTGGTTCCATTCCGGCGACCTCGGCGTCATGCACCCCGACGGCTACATCCAGCTCAAGGACCGCTCCAAGGACATCATCATCTCGGGCGGCGAGAACATCTCCTCCATCGAGGTCGAGGACGCGCTCTACAAGCATCCGTCGGTCGCCTCCTGCGGCGTCGTTGCGCGCGCGGACGAGAAATGGGGCGAGGTGCCGGTCGCCTATGTCGAGTTGAAGCCCGGCAAGAGCGCGACCGAAGCCGAGATCATCGAGCATTGCCGGGGGCTGCTGGCCCGCTTCAAAGTTCCGAAGGCAGTGGTGTTCGCGGAGATTCCGAAGACCTCGACGGGCAAGATCCAGAAGTTCCGGCTAAGGGAAATGGCGAAGGTGGCGTAATTCGCCCCTTCCAACATGGCCGCGACGTCGACAGCTTGCGCCAGCGCCCGCGACGTCGACAGCTTGCGCCGGCAACCGCGACTTCGTCATCCTAGGGTGGAGCAGTCGCGAAGCGACGTCGCGGAAACCCTAGGATCCATGCCGTTACCTTGCGGCCGCGCTCCGGCGGTTGAGAATGGCTTGCGGCGAATGGGCAGAAAAATCCTCGTAACTTATTGATCCGCCTTCGTTCTTCGGCCTGCGTCACGGCATGCATCCTAGGGTCTGCGCGCGTCGCTTCGCTCCTTGCTCCGCCCTAGGATGACGACCTCATCGGTGTCGGCTGCTAATCGCAGGCGCCGCCCGCTGCCCCAACTGTCACCATCTGTCACCAACCATACGCGTACGTCGATTCCGCGTTGACTCCTCGCCATTTTCATTTTACGACTGACGAAATTTGAAATTCGTCACTCGTCAAAACGAAAGCGCGATGTCCGAAGCCGCCCACATCGTGGCAGACCCCACCAGACAGGAGAATGTGACCCGCATTCTCGACTGCGCCGAGCGGCTGTTCCGTCACTATGGCTACGGCAAGACCAACGTCGCCGACATCGCCCGCGAGCTCGGCATGTCGCCGGCCAACATCTATCGTTTCTTTGCCTCCAAGGTCGAAATCCACCAGGCCGTCTGCGGCCGCATGCTCGGCGCCAGCTACAAGATGGCCTACGAGATCATGCACCTGCCGATCAGCGCCGAGGAGCGGCTGCGCCGCTACATCCACGCCCAGTACAAGATGACGCTGGAGGTCATGCTCGACCAGGAGAAGGTGCATGAGATGGTCATTGTCGCGCTGGAACGCGACTGGGCCGTCATCGACAAGCATCTCAACAGCATCCACGACCTCTATGCCGAAGTGATCCGCGAGGGCATCGAGGTCGGCGAGTTCAGGGAACAGGACCCAGAAACGGCCTCGCGCTGCTTCGGCGCCGCAACCGTCATTCTCTGCCACCCGCAGATGGTGGCGCAGTGCCTTGCCAAGACCAACCGGGCGACGCCCGACGAACTTATCGACTACGCAATCAGAGCCTTGAAATAGAAGCAGTCCGCCGGGTGCGGGCCGACAGATCATCTCCAGTTCGGGAGTGCTAAGGTGTCTTTGTCCAGTTCCATCCTCCGCAAGCTGCCGGCCGCAGGCCTCCCAGCCGCCGCCGTCGTCGCAGCAGTGCTTGGCCTTGCCGGCTGTAGCCAGGAGAAGGCAGAGGTCGTCCAGGAAGTCGTCCGGCCGGTCAAGGTGGTCGAGATCGGCGAGGCGCAGACCACCCGTCAGCTCGACTATTCCGGTTCGGTGCGCGCCCGTACCGAGATGAATCTCGGCTTCCGCATCGCCGGCAAGGTCACCGAGCGCCTGGTCGACATCGGCCAGCACGTGAATGAGGGCGACGTGCTCGCCCGAATCGATCCGGCCGATTACGAATTGTCGGTGAAAAGCGCCGCGGCCAGCCTCGACGCGGCCGAGCGCCAGGTCGAGACCGTCGACCTCGCCAGGAAGCGCGCCGAGCAGCTCTATGCCAAGAATTTCGCGCCGAAATCGCAGCTCGACCAGGCGCGGCTGACCTACGACCAGGCCGTGGCGACGCGCGATGCCGCCCGTTCGACGCTGGCCCAGGCGCAGAACCAAGTTCAATACGCCGATCTGAAAGCCAGCAAGAACGGCATCGTCACCGCCATCTCCGCCGATGTCGGCCAGGTGGTCGCCGCCGGCACGCCGGTGATGACTGTAGCGGTCGACGGCGAGAAGGAAGTTTCGATCGCGGTGCCGGAGATGGATATCGCGGGCTTCAAGCCCGGCAAGGAGGTCAAGGCGAGCTTCTGGTCTGACGAAGGGCTCACCCTTGACGGCAAGGTCCGTGAAGTCGCCGGCAGCGCCGATCCGCAGTCGCGCACCTTCGCGGTTCGGGTGTCGCTGCCCAACGATCCGCGCGTGCTGCTCGGCATGACCGCCAATGTTCAGGCGACCGTCGGCAGCAAGGCTGAGCTCGTCTCGATCCCGCTGACCGCGATGACCGAGAAGGACGGCAAGCAGATCGTCTGGACGGTGGACCGCGCCTCCGACACGGTGCATCCGCGCCCGATCAAGGTCGCCAACTTCACCGCCGACGGCGTCACCGTGGCCGACGGCCTGAAACAGGGCGATGTCGTGGTCGCGGCAGGCACCCAGTTCATGACCGAAAACCTGAAGGTCAAGCTTTCCGGCGACGTCCAGCAATCCGCCTCGGCGGCAGAGGATGTCGCAACCACCGGCAGCCTGCACTGATGCTTGTCGCCCAAAAGTGCGAAGCGGTTTTGGGAGAACGACATGCATCCAACTAAGACCTGAAGCCAGGCGTAACAGACGCCTTTCCCGCTCTCGCTGCATCAAGCCGCGAGCCGGGGAAGGGCATGGGTTCCGGGCGGCGAACGCCCGATCGCGGGATGCCGGCATGTTGGCTCCCCCCCGCGGCAGTGCCGCGTCCAGCGCGATTTGCGAGTCTCTCTCCGCTTGAGGGTCTCGCCGCCCGGAAACCCGACCGAGAATTCACGGGCAATGCCAGCTGTGCATTGCCGGCCAATTGGACTGGACTTGCGCCATGACCACCACGACGGACAGCAGCACTGAAAAGCGCCCCTTCAACCTCTCGCGCTGGGCGATCGGACATCCGAGCATCGCCCGCTTCCTGTTCGGGCTGATCATCCTGGCCGGCGCGCTCGGCCTGATGCGCATGGGCCAGAAGGAAGATCCGGACTTCACCTTCCGCGTCATGGTGGTGCAGGCGATCTGGCCGGGCGCCTCGATCCAGGACATGGAGGACCAGGTCGTCAACAAGATCGAGCGCAAGCTGCAGGAAACGCCGCATCTCGATTTCGTGCGCTCCTACACCCGCGCCGGCAGCGCCATCATCACGCTGCAGGTCAAAGGCGACACCAATGCCGAGGAGGTGAAGGACGCCTTCTACCAGGTGCGCAAGAAGGTCGGCGATATTTCCAACGAATTGCCGCAAGGCCTGCTCGGTCCCTACTTCAATGACGAGTTCGGTGACACCTTCATCACGCTGCATTCGATCAGCGGCGACGGCTTCACCTATCCGGAGCTGAAGAAGTTCGCCATCCAGGCGCGCGATATGCTGCTGACGACCCCGGGGGTCGAGAAGGCCGTCATCATCGGTGACCAGCCGGAGAAGATCTATATTGACGTCTCGTCCAAGGCGCTGGCCGAACGCGGCCTGACCATCGTCGACTTGCAGAACGCCGTGAAGGGGCAGAACGCCGTCGATCCCGCAGGCTCGGTCGACACCGGCCTGCGCTCCGTGCGCATCTCGGTTGAGGGCGATGTCACCAAGGCCGCGGATATCCGCGAGTTGAGGCTGCGCTCCGGCAGCCAGGTGACGCGCCTCGGCGATATCGCCACCGTCTCGTCCGGCCTCGAGGACCCTTATGAGCGCAAATATCGCTTCAACGGCCATGAGAGCGTCCAGGTCGGCGTCGTCATGGCCAAGGGTTTCAACGTCAGGGATGTCGGCAAGGATGTCGAGGCGACCTACCAGCGCTTCGAGGCTGGGCTGCCCTACGGCGTTTCGGTCGATCAGATCTCGGATCAGCCGGAGGTGGTCAAGGACGCGGTGAGCGAATTCATGGAAGCGCTCGGCGAAGCGCTGCTGATCGTGCTCGCCGTCTCGCTGCTGTCGATCGGCTGGCGCTCCGGCCTGGTGATCGCCATCGCCATCCCGCTGGTCTTGGCCGCCACCTTCGCCATCATGTACGAGATCGGCATCGACCTGCAGCGCATCTCGCTCGGCGCGCTGATCATCGCGCTCGGCCTGCTTGTCGACGACGCCATGATCGTCGTCGAGATGATGGAGCGAAAGCTGGAGGAGGGGCTGGTCAAGATCGAGGCGGCGAGCTTCGCCTACACCTCGACCGCCTTCCCGATGCTCACTGGAACGCTGATCACCACGGCGGGCTTTATCCCCGTCGGCTTCGCGGCATCCACCGCCGGCGAATATGTGCGCACGCTGTTCTATGTCGTCGGCATCGCGCTGGTCGTGTCGTGGTTCGTCGCGGTCTATTTCACGCCGTGGCTGGGCTACATGATCCTCAAGCAGCGCAAGCATGCCGGCACCCATCACGATGTCTTCGACACCGGCTTCTACCGCCGCCTGCGCGCGACGGTCGCCTGGGCCGTGCGGCACCGCATCATCGTTCTGGTAATGACGCTGGTCACTTTCGCCACCAGCCTATGGGCCTTCCAGTTCATCCCGCAGAATTTCTTCCCGCAATCCTCGCGTCCGGAAATCCTCGTCGATCTCTGGCTGCCGGAAGGCACCTCGATCAAGGAGGTCGAGAACCAGGCCAAGGCGCTCGAAGCCAAGATGATGGACGATCCCGACAAGCGCTTCATCGCCACCTATATCGGCGAAGGTGCCCCGCGCTTCTTCCTGCCGCTCGACCAGCAGCTCAGGAATCCCAACTTCGCCCAGCTCCTCGTGATGGCCAAGGACGAGCCGGCGCGCGAGCGGCTGATCATCAAGATGCGCGGCATCCTCGCCAAGGACTTCCCGTCGATCCGCGGCAAGGTCGACCGCCTCTTCCTCGGACCGCCGACCGGCTGGCCGGTGCAGATGCGTATCATGGGTCCGGACCGCCAGGAGGTGCGCCGCATCGCCGACGAGGTGAAGGCGAAGTTCCAGGCCAATCCGTTGCTCGGCGCCATCCATGATGATTGGCTGGAACCCGTGCCGGCGATGAAGCTGGTGATCGACCAGGATCGCGCTCGCGCCCTTGGCGTCACCTCGCAGCGTATCCGCCAGATGCTGCAGGCCACCATGTCCGGTGCGCAGCTCGACGACTTCCGCGACGGCGAGGAGACGGTGTCGATCGTCGCCCGCGAGCCGGAGGCGACCCGCCACCTGCTGTCCTCGGTCGACTCCGTCTACATCCCGACCGACTTCGGCGGCTCGGTGCCGCTCTCGCAGGTGGCCAAGATCGTACCGGTCATGGAGCAGGGCGTCGAATGGCGGCGCGACCGCCTGCCGACGATCAGCGTGCGCGCCACGCTGCCGGACGGCGTGCAGTCGAACGACGTCGTCACCAAGATGTACAACGACATGAAGGACCTGCGCGCCGGCCTTGCGCCTGGCTATAAGATCGAGATCCAGGGCGGCGCCGAGGATTCGGCCGAGAGCCAGGCCTCGATCGCCGCCAAGGCGCCGATCATGCTGGCGATCATCGTCGTGCTCTTGATGGTCCAGCTGCAGCATTTCGGCAAGTCGATGCTGGTGCTGGCCACCGGTCCGCTCGGCATCATTGGCGCCGCGGCGGCACTTCTGATCAGTGGCGCGCCCTTCGGCTTCGTCGCCATCCTTGGCGTTATCGCGCTGCTCGGCATCATCATGCGCAACTCGATCATCCTGGTCGACCAGATCGATCAGGACATCGCGGCCGGCATGGATCGATCGGAGGCCATCGTGGGTGCCGCCGTGCGCCGCTTCCGGCCGATCATGCTGACCGCGCTCACCGCCGTGCTGGCGCTGATCCCGATCTCGCGCGCCGTCTTCTGGGGGCCGCTCGCCTACGCCATGATGGGCGGCATCCTCGTCGCCACCGTGCTCACCATCCTGGTGCTGCCGGCCGGCTACGCGCTGTTCTTCGGCCGCGCGCCGAAGAAGGCCAAGACCGACGAGCAGGCGCCGGAGCCGGAGAAGATCGAAGGCATCGAACGGCCGCAGCTGGCACTGGCCGCGGAATAGAAAATAGACGTGGCGACCTGAGCGCAATTCCAGGAAAAGTGTGAGCGGTTTTCCGTCCGGAATTGCGTAAAACAAAGGCATCATCCGCCATCGGCGAAAGCCGGTGGCGGATGATCCGCATCAAGGGCCAGCTGGGCGAAAATACTCCGCGGCAGGGCTTCGGCAAAACAGAATTCCTTTTCAGCGGCGCGATGCGGGCCGATCCTGCGTTCGGCAACGCTCGTCATCGCTGGATCATTCCCCATGTCAGAAAAACGGCAATTGCGGCTCGGCGCCTTCATGCGGCCTGTCAGTCTTCACACCGGCGCCTGGCGCTATCCGGGCGCCTATCCCGACGCCAACTTCAACTTCGCGCATCTCAAGCGATTCGCGCAGACGCTCGAGGCGGCGAAGTTCGACGCCTTCTTCATGGCCGATCATCTGGCCGTTCTCAACATGCCGATCGAGGCGCTGCGGCGCAGCCACACGGTGACATCCTTCGAGCCGTTCACGCTGCTGTCGGCGCTTGCCGCCGTCACCGACCACATCGGCCTGGTCGCCACCGCATCGACGACTTTCGACGCGCCCTATCACATTGCGCGGCGCTTCGCCTCGCTCGACCATATCAGCGGCGGACGCGCCGGCTGGAACATCGTCACCACGTCCAATCCCGACGCGGCGCTGAATTTCGGCCTCGACGAGCATGTCGAGCATGACGAGCGCTACCACCGGGCGCGCGAGTTCTACGATGTCGTCACCGGGTTGTGGGACAGTTTTGCCGACGACGCCTTCATCCGCGACGCGGAGAGCGGCCTCTACTTCGATCCATCGAAACTGCATGTGCTCGACCACAAGGGCGAGCACCTGTCTGTGCGAGGGCCGCTCAACATCGCCAGGCCGGTGCAGGGCTGGCCGGTCATCGTCCAGGCCGGCGCGTCTGACGTCGGACGCCAGCTGGCCGCCGAGACGGCGGAGGTGATCTTCGCTGCGCCGCCCGACCTGGCATCCGGCCAGCGCTTCCTTGCCGACGTGAAGAGCCGAGCGGAAAAGCTCGGCCGCGCGCGCGACGACATCAAGATCCTGCCCGGCGCCTTCGTCATCGTCGGCGACAGTGTCGAGGAGGCGCGGGCCAAGCGCGCGAAGCTGGATAGCCTCGTCTATTACGAGAGCGGCATCGCCTCGCTGTCGATCGCGATCGGCCACGACGCGTCCGGTTTCGATCCGGACGGACCATTGCCGGACATTCCGGAAACCAATGCCTCGAAGAGCAGCCGCGAACGCGTCATTGAATTGGCGCGCAAGGAAAATCTCACCGTTCGCCAGCTAGCGCAGCGGCTCGGCGGCTATTCCGGACTGGCTTTCGTTGGTACCCCGAAAACCATCGCCGACGAGATGGAGGAATGGCTGCTCACCGACGGTTCCGACGGCTTCAATGTCATGTTTCCTTACCTGCCCGCGGGGCTCGACGACTTCACCGAGAAGGTGGTGCCCGAGCTGCAGCGGCGCGGGATCTTCAGGCGCGAATATGAAGGATCGACGCTGCGCGAGAATCTCGGCCTGAAGCGGCCGCCGAACCGGTTCTTCGAAGAAACGGCCGTCCGCAAGGCTGGCTGATCTCAGCTTCGACAAACTCGCCAAAAGCAAACGGGCGCGCCGAAGCGTGCCCGTTTCCTTCGGGTTGCCACGTCAGATGACGAACACCCAGTTGGCGATGAGCATCACGATCACGCCGGCGGCGAGCGTCAGATAGGGCAGCATGCCCGCCTTCTTGACCGAGAGGTCTGCCCCCGCCATGCCGAGGTCGGCCATCATATGATCGGGGAATTTGCCGCCATCCTGGATGTAATGGCGGAAGCAGAACACCGGGATGATCAAGGCAGCCGTGATCAGGCCGGCCCACAGCGCCATCGGGTTCCACACCTTGGCGCCGGCGCCCATGAAGATGGCGTTGACATAGGCGAAGATGGCGCCGATGCCGAGCAGCCAGGTCGGCGCCCGCCACGGCCGCGTGATGTGGCCGTTGTCGATGCGGTGGATCCAGCCGGCATTGAGGTTGAGGAAGTTGAAGATGATGTAGCCGCAGTTCGACACGGCGAGGATGAAGAAGAAGCTCGTCGCGTCGGCCGATGCGATGGCCAGCACGATCAGGTTGAAGATCAGGTCGGTCCACATCGCCCGCGTCGGCGCGCCGTGCTCGTTGACATGGCTGAGATAGCGCGGCAGCCAGCCGTCGACCGAGCCCTGGTAGAGCGTGCGCGAGGAGCCGGCCATCGCCGTCATGATGCAGAGCACCAGCGCCAGGATCATCAGCATGACCAGCAGGCTGTGGATGATCTTGCCGCCGCCGACCATGCCGGCCAGCGCGTCGGCGACGCCCGAGCCGTCGACGATCGGCGTCGCAAGCATGCCGTTCAGGCCCAGCACGCCCTGGAAGGTGAAGGGCACCAGGATGAACAACAGCATGCAAAGCAGGCCGGAATAGAAGATCGCCTTGAACGTGTCGGTGCCGGGGTTCTTGAACTCCGACGTGTAGCAGACCGCGGTCTCGAAGCCGTAGGTCGACCATGCGGCAATGAACATGCCGCCCAGCACCAAGGTCCAGCCGGCGATGTTCCACGAACCGGGGTCGGGCGCATAGGCCGCCGCCAGCGGCACCAGCGGCGAGAAGTTGGCGTAGTCGATCTGGCCGGTGATGATCGGCACCACGCCGACGATCAGCATCGGGATGATGACCAGCAGACCGATATATTTCTGCACATTGGCCGTGCCGAGGATGCCGCGATGCTGGATGGCGAAAATGACCAGCATCAGCACCGCGCCGATGAAGAAGGTTGCGTTGAGCGTGAAGGAGACCGGGCCGAGCGTATGTCCCCACAGCGTCCAGTTGCGGATCGCCGGTGTCGCCGCGGCCGTCACCGCGGCGATGGCGTCGGCGGGAGCCGTCCCGGCATGCGCGGCGATGTAGGCGACGACCTCCGGCGAGGTCTCGGAGAAGACCGGGATCGGCGCCAGCGCGTTGAGGATGTAGGCGGCGGCGATGGAGCAGCCGAGCGACAGCACCGGCGACCAGGCGAACCAGTTGCACCACACCGACAGCGGCGCGATGAATTTCGAATAGCGCAGCCAGGCGGTAGCGCCGTAGATCGAGGCGCCGCCCGACTTGTTCGGGAACAGGCCGGCAATCTCCGCATAGGTGAAGGATTGCAGGAAACCCATGATCATGGACACCGTCCAGATCAGGAAGGCCAGGGTTCCGGTCGTGCCGGCAATGCCGCCGATCGAGAACAGGACCAGCGCCGGAACGCCGCTCGCCACCCAGAAGGCGCCACGCCAGTCGATATGCCTGAGCAGCTTGCTTTCGGCAGGCTGCTCCAGGGCCGTGCTTATCGTGCTCATATCTTGTGTCTTCCCCTTTTTTCTGTTCCCCGCCGGCGACGCTTCGGCTGTTGCGAAGCTTGCTCCCCGGCCACTATGGCCCGACCGTCGTGTTTCCACTCAGTCGTATTTTTTTCTTTAGAGTGAAGATTGATCCAGCGCGCTTTCGCGTCAAGCGTTTTGTGGATGTCATGCACATCACGCTTGCGAAACATTGATCCGACCGCCGTCGGCGGCGGCCGGCGAGGGTCGGATCTGGCCTTTGGAGGCGTATCAGGATCGCGGCTTGGTCTTCTGCGGATCGTAATGGGCAAAAGCCACGACGCGTGCCGGCAGCCGCTTGGCATGGCCGTCGAGCTTGCCGATCTCGACCTCGGTGCCGATGTCGGCATGGGTGACGTCGAGCCTTGCCAGCGCGATGGTCTTGCCGAGCACCGGCGAGCGCATGCCGGAAGTGACGACGCCGATTTGGGCGCGGCCGATATGGACGCAGTCGCCATGGCCGACCGGGATGTTGGCGTCGACGTCGAGGCCGACAAGCTTCGTCTGCGGATGCTCCTTGCGCCGGATCAGCGCGTCGCGGCCGATGAAGTCGTCGGCCTTGGTCTTCAGCGGCACGGTGAAACCGATGCCGGCCTCGAACGGATCGGTCTGATCGGAGAATTCGTAGCCGGCGAAGATCAGACCGGCCTCGATGCGCACCATGTCCAGCGCCTGCAGGCCCATCGGTTTCAGCCCGTGCGGCTGGCCGGCTTCCCAGACTGCGTCGAACACCTTTTCGGCGTCGCGCGGATGGCACCAGATCTCATAGCCGAGCTCGCCGGTATAGCCGGTGCGCGAGACGACGATCGGCACGCCATTGCCGCCGCCGATGCGCGCGACCGCGAAGCGGAACCATTCGAGCTCGCCGATCGAGGGCTGGACCGGCGAGGTCCAGACGACTTCCTTCAAGATGTCGCGGCTCTTCGGCCCCTGCACGGCGATGTTGTGCATCTGGTCGGTGGAGGAGCGCACCAGCACGTTGAGGCCGAGCTTCGTGGCCGTCTCGCGCAGCCATTCGCCGGAAAGATCGTCGCCGCCGACCCAGCGGAAATTGTCCTTGCCGAGCCTGAGCAGCGTGCCGTCGTCGATCATGCCGCCATGCTCGTAGCACATCGCCGTATAGACGACCTGGCCGACGCCAAGCTTCCTGACGTCGCGGGTCAGCGTGTATTGCAGCAGCGCCTCGGCGTCCGGTCCGGTCACCTCGAACTTGCGCAGCGGCGACAGGTCCATGATCACCGCATCCTGCCGGCAGGCCCAGTATTCGGCGATAGGCCCTTCCTTGGCGAAGGAATTGGCCAGCCAATAGCCCCTGTATTCGACGAAGTCGCGCGTGTGCTTGGCAAAGCTCGAATGAAAGGCTGTCTCGCGGGTCATTTTGGGTTCCGAGTCGGGCTTCATGCGTCTGGCGATCGCTCGCGAGAATTTGTGCTGGCCGGAATAGGTCCGCACATGGATGTCGGTGAGGTCCCAGCCATTGGCGGGCGTGGGGTCGTCCGGGCAGGCCGAGGACACGCAGACGATGTCGGTCAGCGCGCGCAGCAAAACATAGTCGCCCGGCCGCGACCACGGCTCGTCCGACACCATCACGCCATGCGCGTCGATCGCCGTGTTGAAGAAGAAGTTGATCGCCATCCAGCCGGCGCGGGGCGTGACACCCTTGTCGGCAAGCGCCTTGTTGAAGTTCTCCGAGCAGTTGGTGTGGCCGGGATAGCCGATGTCGTCGTAATATTTGGCGGCGCAGGCGAGCGCGAAGGCATCGTGCCGGCCGCATGTGTCCTGCACCACCTCGACCAGCGGCTCCATGTCCTGGTCGTAATATTTCGAATGCAGGCCGGGCATCGGATAGGCCGAGCCCATCAGCGTGCGCGTCGTCGTCACATCGAGCGGCAGGTCGTGCCCCTTGTCCAGTTTGCGCGCCGAAAAGCACTGGAAATCGGTGCACTGCCGGCCGTCGACGTCGATGATCTGCAGATAGTCGCCGGCCCTGACGAAATAGGATTCGGCGGTCGCCGAATGAACCCTGAGATCGAGCACCGGATCGGCGAGCGGATCGGCAAGCTGCCCTCTTGTCTTCAGCCGGATCGTGGCGCGGCGCACCAGGACGGTCAGCGGCGTCGCCGTGTTGTGGCCATCGACCAGCATAGGCCCGCCGGGCGCCGCGATCAGCAGCGCGCCGTCGCGCTGCACGGTAAAACTCTGCTCGGTGCCGGCCGGCGTGGCGCCGCCGAACACGCGCACGGCTTTCGGTTGGTCGAGTTCCACCTTGCGGCGCTCGAGGCTGAGGCGAACCGCCGAGAGACTGTCGTCCCCTTCGGCAAGGAGCGCCTTGATGCCGGCCGCATTGCTGTTCGACCTCTCACCGAAAATGCCGGGATCGGTGATCCCCGTTTTATCCCAGGCCAGCAATTCGCAAGGCTGCCCGCCCTCGACATTGGTCACACTGACGCTGTCGCCCGCCTCGACGTCGATGAGCACCGCGCCATTACCCTGCACTGTGTAGCGCTCCAGGCCCGGCGGCAGGCGGATCTCGCCAGACCTCAGGATCAAGCTCGGACGCGGCGGCCCGGACAGGACGGCAGGGTAGGGCGACTGGCTCATCTGAAACCCTCCTCCGAGCGAGAAACTAGTTTGCCTGTGTGTAAAATTATTTTCGCTGAGAGAATAGCAGGGTGAGGGCTTTTGGCAAGGCGGGACTTCCCTTCTCCCCTTGTGGGAGAAGGTGGATCGGTGCGATAGCGCCGAGACGGATGAGGGGTGTTCCAGCGGAGTGAGACGCTGGAGTTCCCTGAAGCCCCCCTCATCCGTCGCCTTCGGCGACACCTTCTCCCACAAGGGGAGAAGGAGAGGGCGCGCGTCGCTACGCCAAGTCTTCTGAATAGCCGATCGTGACGCCATACTCGGCGGCCGAGTCCAGGATGGTGTGCCACAGGCTCTCGGCAAAAGTGGCAAACACCAGGAGATTGAAAACAGCCTGGCCATTGCGATCACCACCGCGCCACAGCGTGACACTCGTGTGATCCATCGAGGTCGCGGCCGCCGCACCTACGCCAAGTACACTGGGATGCAGGTCGATTGACGACAGCTTGGCGAGCATTGCCCGCGCCTTATCTCCGGAGACGCTGATCAACGCCCGGGCATGCGACTGGTCGGACAGCGATGCCGAACCGGCAAAGACGGGTGCAAGCGCCTCAATCGAATGCTTGCCGCCCTTGGACAGCAAAAGGAACTGGTCCGGTCCCGACCAGATCAGCGACACGTCCGACGTGCCGATCGCCTTGGGCGTCTCCGGCGCGGCAACGCCGAAGCGCGCCTTCGCAGCCGCTATCATTTCGCCGGCCTTGCCGCGCCGCGCCATCACCTGCACGAGATCGAAATTGCGGATCTCGGTCAGCGCCACGCCGGCGTTGCGCTGCGCGCCGTAAGGGCCGGCGACCAGTGCTCGCTCGAGCGGGCTGCGGACGTCCCAGGAAAACTCAGCCACGCTGGCGCCCTCCATCCGGATCGTAGAAGACGGAATTGCAGAGCTCGACATCGTAGTCCTCTGAGCGCAGCGGATCATGCGCGCGCACGATCTCGCCGATCCGCTCGCGGCCGCGCTCGACGAGGCCGAGCCCGATCCACTGGTCGAGCACCGGCGAGAAGCAGACCGAGGTGACATAGCCCTGGTCGTTCTCGGGGCCGGGGGTCTCGCCTTTCGGAATGATGTGCGCGCCTGAGCGCAGGCGGCGAGCCTTGTCGGTCGGCTTGATGCCGACGACAACCTGCCGGTTGGGCGCGACCAATGCCTCGCGGCCGGCCATGACGCGGCCGACAAAGTCCTTCTTGGTCGACATCATCTTGCCGAGGCCGAGATCGCCCGCCGTGGTGGTGCCGTTGAGCTCGGGTCCGGCGACATGGCCTTTTTCGATGCGCATCACACCGAGCGCTTCGGTGCCGTAAGGCGTCACGCCGAATGGCTCGCCCGCAATCATCAAATTGCGCGCCATCGCTTCGCCATAACGTGCCGGCACCGAAATCTCGAACGCCATCTCGCCGGAGAAGGAAATGCGGAACAGCCGCGCTTTCAGGCCGCCGCGCAGCTTGACCTCGCGCGCGCCCATGAACGGGAAACCTTCGTTCGACAGGTCCTCGGCCGGATCGACGACCTCCTTCAAGAGATCACGCGTCTTCGGTCCGGCGATGGAGAACTGCGCCCACTGATCGGAGACCGACGTGAGTTGCACGTCGAGTTCGGGGAACAGCACCTGGCGGCAGAATTCCAGATGCTGCATCACCAGCCCGGCTTTCGCCGTCGTGGTGGTGAGGAAATAATGGTCCTCGGCCAGACGCGAGGTCGTGCCGTCGTCATAGACGATGCCGTCCTCGCGCAGCATCAGCCCGTAGCGCGCCTTGCCGACGGCGAGGCTGGAGAAGGCATTGATGTAGACACGGTCGAGGAAGGCCCCGGCGTCCGGGCCGTGCACGTCGATCTTGCCGAGTGTCGAGACGTCGCAGAAGCCGACGCCCGAGCGCACCGCCTTGACCTCGCGCGTCACCGATTCCAGCCAGTCCTTCTCGCCCGCGCGGGGGTACCATTGGGCGCGTTTCCAAAGCCCGGTGTCGACGAAGATCGCGCCTTGTTCGGCCGCCCAGTGATGCGACGGCGTCAGCCGCGTCGCATGGAAATTCTCGTCGCGGTGATGGCCGGCGAACGCGCCGATGGCGACCGGCACATAAGGCGGCCGGTAGATCGTCGTGCCGGTCTCGGGAATGGATTTGCCGCTGACCGCCGCCATGATGGCGAGGCCTGCGACATTCGAGGTCTTGCCCTGGTCGGTCGCCATGCCGAGCGTGGTGTAGCGTTTCAGATGCTCGACCGATTGAAAACCTTCGCGCTGCGCCAGCTCGACATCCGAAGCCGTGACGTCATGCTGCTGGTCGACGAAGGCCTTGCCCTTGCCGGCGACATGCCAGAGCGGGGTGATCGAAAAGGCCTCGTCGTCGGCGACCGGCATCGGGCCGATATTGCCGCTGCGTCCGGCATCGCGTGCGGCGGCAGCGCCGGCTTCGAATCCTTCGCGCAGGCAGGCGCCGAGACCGAAGGCGCCGTTGGCGGCGCCCGCGGCGACCATGCCGGGCGGCGCGCCGTCCGGCACGAAGGCGGCGATGTCGTCGCGCCATTTCGGCCGGCCGCGATGATAGGAGGTGAGGCCGACCGCCGGGTTCCAGCCGCCCGAGACGGCGAGCCCGTCGGCCTCGACCTCGGCGCGCGCGCCGCCGGTCAGTGAGACGGAAATCTTGCGCACGCCGGTCTTGCCGCCATCGACAGCGGAGACCGAGCCGTGCAGCACCGGAAAGCCGCCCTTGCTGGCCAGCGAGCGATGCGCCGGCGAAACATCCGGCCGCGCATCGATCACCGCCGCCACCTGCAGTCCGGCGGCGATCGCCGTTTCGGCCGTGCGCCAGCCATCCTCATTGTTGGTGAAGAGCGCAATGCGCCTCGCCGGCGTGGCGGCGTAGCGGTTGATGTAGCTGCGCATGGCCGACGCCATCATCACGCCCGGCGTATCGTTGCCTGCAAAGACGATGGGACGTTCGATCGCGCCGGCGGCAACCACGCAGCGCTCGGCCACAATCCGCCACAGCCGCTGCCGCACCTGATGTTCCGGCGGCACCGGCAGATGGTCGTTGACGCGCTCGATCGCGCCATAGGTGCCGCCGTCATAGACGCCGAACAAAGTCGTGCGCGTCATGATGCGCACATCCGGCATCGCCTCAAGTTCAGCGACCGCCCGCGCGATCCATTCGGCGGCGGGCAATCCGTCGATCGTGCCGCCATCGGCAAGCAGCCGCCCACCAAGGACGAAATCCTCCTCGCACAGGATGACGCGCGCGCCGCTACGGCCGGCGGCAAGGGCAGCCGCCAGACCAGCCGGCCCGGAACCCGCGATCACCACGTCACAATGCGCCCAGGCCTTGTCATAGTGGTCGGGATCGGAAACGCCCGCCGCGCGACCGAGGCCGGCGGCGCGGCGGATCGCCGGCTCATAGATCGCTTCCCAGAATTTTGCCGGCCACATGAAAGTCTTGTAGTAGAAGCCGGCGACGAAGATCGGCGCGAACAACTGGTTGACAGACATGAGGTCGAAATTGAGCGACGGCCAGCGATTCTGGCTGGCGGCTTCGAGGCCTTCATAGAGCTCGGCCGTGGTCGCCTTGGTGTTCGGCTCGCGCCTGGCGCCGCTGCGCAATTCGACCAGCGCGTTGGGCTCTTCCGAACCTGCGGTCAGGATGCCGCGCGGGCGATGGTACTTGAACGAGCGGCCGACCAGCTTGACGCCATTGGCGACCAGCGCCGAAGCCAGCGTGTCGCCCTTGAAGCCCAAAAAAGTCTTGCCGTCGAAGCGGAAGCTGAGCGCGGTCGAGCGATCGATGAGGCCGCCGGATGTGAGACGGTTTGCCTGATCGCCGGCCATCACGCACCAACCTTGGCGGCGCCGGCGCCTGCAGCCGCCTCGACCGCCGAAATCTCATGCGTCAGCGTGTTGCGAGTGACCTTCAGCCACGCCCGGCAACCGCCGCCGTGGTACCAGTGCTCGCTCATCACGCCGGCGATGTTGTCGCGCAGATAGACGTAGTCGTAGACGGCGTCCGCGTCGGCTTCGGCCGCGGGGCGTTGTGGCTTGGCGTCACCGAGATAGGTGAACTCGCCGAGCTCGCGTTCGCCGCAGAAAGGACAGGTGATACGCATGGTCTTCTGGCGGCCTCAGTGCATGATGCCAAAAAGTGTGAAGCGGTTTTTGGATAACATCATGCTCAATCTCTAATGCAGGTTCGGTTGGGCGCCCTGGCCCTTCTCGTCGATCATGGCGCCGCGCTGGAAGCGGTCGAGCCGGAAGCGGGCGGCCTCCTTGTGCGACTCGTCACGCGCCAGAAGATGAGCGAAGACGAAGCCTGAGCCGGGCGTCGCCTTGAAGCCGCCATAGCACCAGCCGGCATTGATATAGAGGCCGTCGACCGGGCTCTTGTCGATGATCGGCGAGCCGTCCATCGACATGTCCATGATGCCGCCCCATTGGCGCAAGAGCCGCACGCGGCCGATCATCGGGATCAGCGCCATGCCGCCTTCGCAGACATCCTCGATCACCGGCAGATTGCCGCGCTGGGCATAGGAATTGTAGCCGTCGATGTCGCCGCCGAACACCAGCCCGCCTTTGTCCGACTGGCTGACATAGAAATGTCCGGCGCCGAAGGTCATGACATTGGGCAAGAGCGGTTTGATCGCTTCGGAGACAAACGCCTGCAGCACATGGCTTTCGATCGGCAGGCGCAGGCCGGCCATCGCCGCCACGCGCGAGGAAGAACCCGCCACCGCCATGCCGACCTTGCCGGCGCCGATCTTGCCGCGCGAGGTCTCGACGCCCGTCACCTTGCCGTTGGTATCCCGCGTGAAGCCGGTGACCTCGCAATTCTGGATGATGTCGACGCCGAGCGCGCTCGCCGCATGCGCATAGCCCCAGACCACCGCGTCATGCCGCGCCGTACCGCCGCGCCGCTGCAGCAGCCCGCCCTGGATTGGAAAGCGCGCATTCTCGAAATTCAGGAATGGCAGCATTTTGCGCAGCGCCGCCTGGTCGAGCAGCTCGGCGTCGATGCCGTTGATGCGCATGGTGTTGCCGCGCCGGGCGAAGGCGTCGCGCTGCGCGTCGGAATGGTAGAGGTTGAGCACGCCGCGCTGGCTGACCATGGCGTTGTAGTTGAGGTCCTGCTCCATCCGCTCCCACAGCTTCATCGAAAGCTCGTAGAATCCGGTGTTGCCGGGGAGGCCGTAATTGGAGCGGATGATGGTGGTGTTGCGGCCGGCATTGCCGGAGCCGATCCAGCCCTTCTCCAGCACGGCGACGTTGCGGATGCCGAACTCGCTGGCCAAGAACCAGGCGGTGGCAAGTCCGTGCCCGCCACCGCCGATGATCACCACGTCGTAGCGATCCTTTGGCGCCGCATCGCGCCAGGTCGGCTTCCAGTTCTTGTGGCCGGAGAGGGCGGCGCGGGCGAGCGAGAAGATCGAATATTTCATTGCGTCATTCCGAGGCCGCTCACCCGCAACGCTGGACCCTTTCTTGATGCATCGGATTTACCCGAAAACCGCTTCGCACTTTTCGGTCCGATGCTCTAGATATCCAGCGTGTGGTCGCGCTCCCACTGCGTGAAGTGCGAAGCATAGGAATTCCATTCCTGCTGCTTCAGCTTTAGATATGCCGACGAAAATTCCTCACCCAGCGCCGCCTTGAGTGATTTGTCGTTGTCGAACTCGCGCAGCGCGTCAAGCAGGTTGAGCGGCAGCTTCGGCGCATCCGTGACGGTATGGCCGAACTGGTACATGTCGATATCGTAGCGCTTGCCGGGGTCGGCCTTGGAGCGGATGCCGTCGAGGCCGGCGGCGATGATCACGGCCTGCAAGAGATAAGGGTTGGCGGCGCCGTCGGGCAGGCGCAGCTCGAAGCGTCCAGGCCCAGGCACGCGCACCATGTGGGTGCGGTTGTTGCCGGTCCAGGTCACCGTGTTCGGCGCCCAGGTCGCGCCCGAAATGGTGCGCGGCGCGTTGATACGCTTGTAGGAGTTGACCGTCGGATTGGTGATCGCGGCAAGCGCCGAGGCATGCTTCATGATGCCGCCGAGGAAGTTCCTGCCCTTGGCGGAGAGGCCGAGCTCTTCCGAATTGTCGGCGAAGACGTTGGTCTTGCCGGCCTCGTCCCACACCGAGATATGCGCATGGCAGCCATTGCCGGTCAGGCCTTGGAAGGGCTTGGGCATGAACGTCGCGCGTAGGCCATGCTTTTCCGCGATCGACTTGACCATGAACTTGAAGAAGGAGTGCTTGTCGGCCGTCGCCAGCGCGTGGTCGAAGGTCCAGTTCATCTCGAACTGGCCGTTGGCGTCCTCATGGTCGTTCTGGTACGGGCCCCAGCCCAGCGCCAGCATATGGTCGCAGATCTCTGCGATCACATCATAGCGGCGCATCACCGCCTGCTGGTCGTAGCAGGGCTTCGAGGCTGTGTCGTATTCGTCGGAGATCGCCTTGCCGTCCGGCGAGATCAGGAAGAACTCGGCCTCGACGCCGGTCTTGACATGCATGCCGTCGCGGGCGGCTTCGTCGATCACCCGCTTCAGCGTGTTGCGCGGCGCCTGGTCGACGAGCTTGTCATCCATCACGCAGGTGGCCGCCACCCAGGCGACGTCTTTCTTCCACGGCAATTGGATGACCGAATCCGGGTCCGGCACCGCCAGCATGTCCGGATGCGCCGGCGTCAGGTCGAGCCAGGTCGCGAAACCGGCAAAGCCGGCGCCGTCCTTCTGCATGTCGGCGATCGCCTGCGCCGGCACCAGCTTGGCACGCTGCCCGCTGAACAGGTCGGTGTAGGAGATCATGAAATATTTGACGCCGTTCTCCTTGGCGAATGCGGCGAGATCGTTCCCCATTATAGTTCCTCGCTTATGTAGTCTTGGAAGTTATACTAGAAGCCGTTCTTTCCCGGTATCCAGTTGGTGCCGGCCAAAGGCACCCCGGCCATGGCGGCGGATTCGATGGTAAGCGCGACGAGATCCTCGGGCTCCAGATTGTGCAGGCTGTTCTTGCCGCAGGCGCGAGCAATCGTCTGCGCCTCCAGCGTCATCACCTTGAGGTAATTCGCCAGGCGTCGTCCGGCCGCGATCGGATCGACCCGCTTCATCAGTTCGGGGTCCTGCGTGGTGATGCCGGCCGGGTCGCGGCCCTCGTGCCAGTCGTCATAGGCGCCGGCCGTGGTGCCCAGCGCATTGTATTCCGCCTCCCAGCGCGGATCGTTGTCGCCGAGCGCGACGAGCGCCGCCGTGCCGATCGACACCGCATCGACGCCGAGCGCCAGCGCCTTGGCGACATCGGCGCCATTGCGGATGCCACCGGAGATGATGAGCTGCACCTTGCGGTGCATGCCGAGGTCCTGCAGCGCTTGCACGGCCGGCCTGATGCAGGCGAGCGTCGGCTGGCCGACATTCTCGATGAACACTTCCTGGGTTGCGGCCGTGCCGCCCTGCATGCCGTCGATCACGACGACGTCGGCGCCGGCCTTCACCGCGAGCGCGGTGTCGTAGTAGGGGCGGGCACCGCCGACTTTGACATAGATCGGCTTTTCCCAGTCGGTGATCTCGCGCAGCTCGAGGATCTTGATCTCGAGATCGTCCGGCCCGGTCCAGTCGGGATGGCGCGAGGCCGAGCGCTGGTCGATGCCCTTGGGCAGCGTGCGCATCTCGGCGACGCGGTCGGAAATCTTCTGGCCAAGCAGCATGCCGCCGCCGCCAGGCTTGGCCCCCTGGCCGACGACCACTTCGATGGCGTCGGCGCGGCGCAGGTCGCGCGGGTTCATGCCGTAGCGCGACGGCAGGTACTGATAGACCAGCGTCTTCGAGTGGCCGCGTTCTTCCTCGGTCATGCCGCCGTCGCCTGTGGTGGTCGATGTCCCAGCGATCGTCGCGCCGCGGCCAAGGGCTTCCTTGGCGGGACCGGAAAGCGAGCCAAAACTCATGCCGGCGATGGTGATCGGGATCTTGAGCTCGATCGGCTTCTTGGCATGGCGCGAGCCGAGCACCACCGAGGTGTCGCAGCGTTCGCGGTAGCCTTCCAGCGGATAGCGCGAGATCGAGGCGCCGAGGAACAACAGATCGTCGAAATGCGGCAGCTTGCGCTTGGCGCCGGCGCCACGGATGTCATAGATGCCGGTGGCGGCCGCGCGGCGGATTTCGGAAAGCGTGTAGTCGTCGAAGGTCGCGGATTTGCGCGGCGTCGTGGGAGGATTGTGATAGGCCATTTCTGTCCTCAATACGCGTCCGCGTTATCGATGTTGAAATTGTAGAGTTTGCGGGCCGAGCCGTAGCGCTTGAACTCCGAGGCCTTGACGCCGGTGACGCCGGCCTTGTCGAGCAGGCCCTGCAGCAATTCGATGTGCTCGGGTCGCATCTCCTTGGCGATGCAGTCGGCGCCGAGGCTTTCGACCTTGCCGCGCACGAAGAGCCGCGCCTCGTAGATGGAATCGCCCAGCGCGTCGCCGGCATCGCCTAGCACCACCAGGTTGCCGGACTGCGCCATGAAGGCCGACATGTGGCCGATATTGCCGTGCACGACGATGTCGATGCCCTTCATCGAGATGCCGCAGCGCGACGAGGCGTTGCCCTCGATGACCAGCAGGCCGCCGCGGCCGGTGGCGCCGGCATACTGGCTGGCGTCGCCCTTGATGACGATCGAGCCCGACATCATGTTCTCGCCGACGCCGGGGCCGGCCGAGCCATGCACGGTGATCGCGGCGCCGTCATTCATGCCGGCGCAGTAATAGCCGACGCTGCCGCGCACATCGATGC
>NZ_RZRX01000109.1:0-19809 GCF_003997405.1 Mesorhizobium sp. M2A.F.Ca.ET.042.01.1.1 | reverse complement strand
ACATAGGACGGTACATTTCGGTACAGAGATCGTAGAGGAAACCCTTGCTGCGCAAGGCTTCCAGAACCCTCCCGATCCCTGCCGGGGGCACCACCCTTCGCTAATATGGCAAGGCTCTCACCGTCTATCACCGCGCCTGTATCTGGTTAAGGTTCAATTGCAGGAGGAGAGCCTTGACCCGATCGCTCGTCACTTCTCCCTTGAATACCTCCTTCACCTTGCCCGGTGCAAAACCAAAGGTAATCTTGTCGGTATTTACCGAGGACAGCGTTCCTAGATTACCTGGTCCCTTGAAGTGCTGAAGCGTCCAAGTTGGGCCGACGGCATTGAGGTTCTTGGTGACAACAAAGGATACAAATCCGCCGAATTGGCCCGAGGTACCCGATAGGCCCTGCGTTGGATTGCGATCAGGAGACGTAAACGCGAGTTCAGCCGACTCCTTTATCCCCAGTTGCCCTGCCAAGTTTGTCACCAGTGGCGACGGACACTTGCCGTAAACGTCCGGTTCATTCTTCCCCTCCGCTTTCGCATCCCTTACCGCTTGATCCCAATCTGCCGCAAGCTGGTTCATCGAGTAATACAAATTGAGCGTAAAATTCTGCTCACGCGACTTGGCGAGCTTTGCACCAAGGTTGTAGGCAAGGGTAGGAGTTTGAGGGAAGTTGAAGGACGGAGCCAGCTCGCCTGAATTGTTGACATCAAGATAGAGCTGTACGCCCACTTCATAATTGTTTCCCAGAAGTTCTTCGCGTGTATATGCCCCAGGTTTTACAAGATCCGTCAATTCGCACCTCACCCGGCTGACAATAACAGCAACAGTTGGAGCGCCCTGATAATTTGGAATATCAAATCTAGGTACACCGCACCCAGCAAGCCAAAAGGCAGTACAGCTGACCAATGTGGTCGTATGCCAGGAATGACAAAGCATCTCTGGCCCCCTATTTCTCACAGGGATTTTCTAGCATTTTAGCATAGAAGTTTGCATCCTTCTCTTTCAGCCTCAAGTCCGCAGTGTGGCACTCTTCCGGGGTCATGTTCTTACAGACCGGCTTAGTTCGTGGCCCGCGATAAGATATGCACCCATTCAACACTACCTTTAAGCGCTCAAGTACGACAACATTATCGTCTTCGTCCCTCACGTCTCCTTTGGCGCGTTTCTGATCCCTCTCTTTGATAATCTTATTCATTAAAGCTTCAGTTTGCCTTCTACTTAGCGCTGTCGGCATAATTCCCCCTTTGCAGTTGCACCGATAATCGATGTCCGCATTCGCGAATCAAAGGCTCTATGATTGGATATTTGTTTTCTTTTATTTGTTTCGCAACATCTTTGGAGTTTGCGTCACAGTTATATTTTTCGATTGGAAGGCCAACCTGCCGACCAACCTTTCATGACTTGGATAGCGAGACTGGAGGTCCATTCAATCGGCAAGTTCAGCCGACGGCGGCTCGATTTTTCCAAAAATGAAGCATCGAATGGATCAAAGCGGAGCACTAAAGCGCCTGCAGGAAAGGCATCTCGACTTCTTGAGGTCGAGGATTCTGTGGAAGATAGGCGGACGGCAAACCAAGGGACGACGATTGTCCCTGAAAGATGCTTACATAGATGGAATTCAGAGAAACTAACGCAAATTCGCACAACAATCGTAATTGCTGCGCCCTCACACGCCAATCGCCGCCACCAGCACCCGGTTCTGCCTCCGTATCGCCGCCCTCAGTTCCGGTATCCTCGCCTCGTCGCGCTTCACGAACTCGATGAACATCATGTTCATGTTGTTGAAGATCAGCTCCCCCACCGCCGGGCCGTCGATGTCCGGGCGCACAAGGCCGAGTTCCTGCAGGCGGGCGATCAGCGCGCTGATCTGCCTTGTCAGCTCGCGGTCGAGCGCGGTGTAGGTCTGGCCGAAGGGGCTGTCGGGCAGTTGCGTCGAGATCGCCATCGCCTGGCGCCACATTTCCTTGCTGAGATAGTTCAGCGAGTGCTCGATATAGATGCCGATCAGCGTGTCGAGCGCGTCGCCGACATTGGCCGGCGGGCTGGCGACCACGCCTCGCCCGGCATTCAGCACCTCGTTGACTTCCATCGACACGATGGCGCCGAGGATGTCGCCCTTGTTCTGGTAGTAATTGTAGATGGTGCCGATCGAGACCTCGGCCTGCGCCGCGATCGTCTCGATCTTGGCGCCTTCATAGCCGGCCTCGCGAAACAGCGCGGTGGCCGCATCGATGATGCGGCGGTGCCGGTCCGCCTTCTGCCGTTCGCGTAATCCGCTCATATCGGCCTCTCTGCCACAAAATCATAATTGACTCAATTTTAGAATTGGTTCAACTTTTCTTCCAACAAGCCAGCAAGGCAGGGAGAACACTCGATGACCGCTCGGAATCCGCTTTCCACCCTGAAGTCCCATCTCACAGGTGCTTGCGCGGCCGCGGCGCTGCTGATCGCCACGGGCGGCGCCAAGGCCGCCGATCTCAACGCGCTGATCTGGTGCGATCATTCCGATCCGGCGCTGCTCGAACCATTCGAGAAGGCCAACGACGTCAAGGTCAACGTCAAGGAATTCGAGGGCACTGGCGCCGGGCTGGCTATCGTCGATCAGTCGCAGCCCGGCGACTGGGACGTGATGGTGATCGATTCCATCGACGTGCCGCGCGGCGTCGAAAAGGGCCTGTTCGAGCCGCTGCCCGAGGACAAATTGCCCTTCGTCGACCTCTTCCCGGAGGTGAAGATGGACAAGTCGACCATCGTCGACGGCAAGCGCTACGGCATCACCGAAAAATTCGGCTACAACACGATCGGCTTCAACAAGACCAAGGTCGACCCGGCCGACATGCAGTCGCTGGCCTCGCTCACCAGCGACAAATACCAGGGCAAGCTCGCGATCTACGATTACTACCTGCCGGTGATCGGCATGGCTGCTTTGGCGATCGGCAAGAAGACCGCCGATCTCACCGAGGCCGACCTTCCGGCGCTGAAGGCCGAGCTCCTCAAGATGAAGGCCAATGCCAAGCTGGTCGGCGAGGTCACCGCCAGCCAGACCGCATTGGCCACCGGCGAGGTGGACGTTCTTGTCGGCGGCGGCGAATGGGTCACGGCCGGCCTTGCCAAGGAAAATCCGGCGCTCGACTTCTCGATCCCGAAGGAAGGCGCGGTGCTGTGGTCGCAGTCGCTCGCCATGTTCAAGGATTCCAAGAACAAGGACATGGCGCTGAAATTCATCCAGTACATCATGAGCCCGGAGGGCCAGGCTCGGCTCGCCACCTCGTCCTGCTACTGGGGCATGCCTGCGAACACCAAGGCGGCGCTGACCGACGAGCAGAAGAAGATCCTGCGCTTTGACGAGCAGCCCGGGTTCCTCGCCCGCGCCCAGGCCTATCCGGCGCCGAACGCCGACCTCGACAAGAAGATGCAGGACATGTGGACCGAAATGCTGCAGGCGCAGTAAATCGGCCGATGAGCGTTTCTGGAAGCAACTCGCGTGCCCTGCCCTGGGTGCTGGTCACGCCGGCGCTGGCGTGGACGTGTGCGTTCTTCGTGCTGCCCTTCATCGCCATGGGGTTTTCCAGCCTCACCGCGCATGAAGGCGGCGGCTTCACCTTGGCCAATTACAGCCAGTTCTTCACTGATCCGTCCTATTGGCGGGCGATGGTGAACTCGCTGCAGGTCACCGCCGTCGTCACCGTAATCTCCATCCTGCTCGCCTATCCCTTCGCCTGGATCCTCGCGGAAATGGTCCCGGAGCGCTGGCAGCGGCTGGCGCTTATGCTGGCCGTGCTGCCGTTCTGGACGTCCTATGTCGTGCGCTCCTACTCCTGGCTGCTGGTGCTGGCGCAGAACGGCGTCATCAACCGGGTGTTGACCGGCATCGGCCTCATCGCCGAGCCGCTGCAACTCGCCAACACGCGTTTCGCCACCGTCATCGGCTTCGTGCATTTCTTCGTCATGCTGTTGACGCTGACGATCTTCGCCAATCTGAAGCAGCTCAGCCCGAGCTACCGCAAGGCTGCCGCCGATCTCGGCGCCGGGCCGGTGCGGACTTTCCTGCATGTCGTGCTGCCGCTCACCTTGCCCGGCATCATGGTCGGCGCCTTCCTCACCTTCGTGCTCTGCATCGGCGACTACATCACGCCGCAGATTCTTGGCGGCAACAACGAGCTGGTCATGCCGCAGCTGGTCATGATGCAGATCGGCCGGCGCGGAGACTTTCCGCTGGCCTCCGCGCTGTCGATCATCCTGATGGCTGTCGTCACCATCGCCTATCTCGCCTGCGCGCGCTGGCTGAAGATCGAGCGGGCCTGAGGATGCGCACCGCCGTCCGCCTCGCCGCCTGGCTCTATGCCATAGCCGTCTACGGCTTCATCTTCCTGCCGGTGGTGGTGCTGGTGCTGTTCTCGCTGCAGGCCACCTCCTTCCCTATACCGCCTTTCACCGGCCCGTCGCTGCGCTGGTACCAGGCGGTGCTTTCAGACGCGAGGCTCACCTCAGCGCTGGTCAATTCGCTGCTGGTGGCGGTGCTGTCCTCGCTCGCATCGGTCACGCTCGGATTTCTGTCAGCCTGGGGTTTCGCGCGCTTCGCCCTGCCGGGCTCGGCCTTGCTGCGCGGGCTGATCACGCTACCGCTCACCGTCAGCTACCTCATCATCGGCATGGGCCTGCTGGTGCTGTTCAACTGGGCCGGTGTGCCGAAATCGCTGCTTGCGGCCGGCATCGGCCATGTGGTGATCAACCTGCCGCTCTGCTTCGCCATCATCTACAGCCAGATGGGCGACCACCAGATCAACATCGAGCGCGCCGCGCGCGACCTCGGCGCCGCCGAATGGAAGGTGCTGCTCCTGATCACCGTACCGGTGATGGCGCCGGCGATCTTCGCCGGCTTCTTCCTGTCGATGACGTTCTCCTGGGACGAGTTCGTCATCTCCTTCCTGCTCACCCGCTTCGAGACGACGCTGCCCGTGGAGATCTGGAACCTGCTGCGCTCCGGCCTCAACCCCAAGACCAATGCCGTCGGCTCACTGGTCTTTGCCGTCTCCATCGTGCTGGTGGTGTTTTTCGAACTGACGCTGCTGCGGAGAAAGCCAGCATGAGCGCGCCCCTGGTCGACATCCGCAACGTCTCGCACCGCTTCGGCCAGTTGCCGGTGCTGAAGAATGTCTCGCTGGCGATCGAGCCCGGCAGCTACACGATCCTGCTTGGGCCGTCGGGTTCCGGCAAGACGACGCTGCTGTCGATCCTTGGCGGCTTCGTCACGCCCAGCGAAGGCAAGGTGTTCATCCGCGGCGCGGACTGCACCGCCGTGCCGCCGGCCAAGCGCCCGACGACCACCGTGTTCCAGGATTATGCGCTGTTTCCGCATATGAGCGTCGGCGGCAATGTCGGTTTCGGCTTGCGCATGCAGGGTGTCGACGGCGCGACCCGGGCGGCGAAGGCGCGCGATGCGCTTGCCCTCGTCGGGCTGGCGGCCGCCTTCGACAAGAAGCCGCATCAGCTCTCGGGCGGCCAGCGCCAGCGCGTGGCGCTGGCCCGTGCGCTGGTCATCGAACCGGCGGTGCTTTTGCTCGACGAGCCGCTCGGCGCGCTGGATCTCAAGCTGCGGCGGCAGATGCAGGACGAGCTGAAAGCGATCCAGAAGAGCGTCGGCACCGCCTTCGTCCATGTCACGCACGACCAGGAAGAAGCGATGGCGCTGGCCGATCATTGCGTGGTGATGAATGACGGCCGCATCGAGGATGAAGGCCCGCCCGAGCGCGTCTATGCGCGGCCGAAAACCCGCTTCTCCGCCACCTTCATGGGCGAAAGCACCATTCTTGCCGGCACCGTGATCGAAGCGGAGAACGGGATCGTCACCGTCTCGACGGCGGTCGGGCCGGTCTCGTTGCCCGGCGCATCGACTGCCGGCGCCACGGTCGTGCTCGCCATCCGGCCGGAGCATCTGGTTCTCGGCGAAGCGAAAGGCGATGTCGCACTCGGCGCCGGCAAGGTCGGCGATGTCGTCTTCCAGGGCAGTTTCAAGCGCGTGCTTGCCACGTCGACGCTGGATCCGGCACTGCAGTTCATCGCCAAGGCTTCCGCTTCCGCCACCGTTCAGGCAGGCGACACGATAGCGATTTCGTGCAACGCTCAAGACATCATCCTGCTGGCGGACTGATCCATGAGCACGCTTCCGGTCATCGAGGCTCCGGACTGGTACGAAACCATCCGCATGGGCGACGACATCACGCTTATCCATGAACCATGGATCAAGCCGTTCTTCCGCTGCAACATCTGGCATGTGCGGGGGCGCGACCGCGACCTGTTGTTCGACACCGGCCTTGGCCATTTCAGCCTGAGAAGCCATGTGCCGCTTGTCAGCGAGCGCAAGCTCACCTGCGTCGCCAGCCACACGCATTTCGACCATATCGGCTGCCACCACGAGTTCCCGGACCGCTGCGTGCATTCGACCGAGGCGGCAATCCTTGCCGATCCGCGCAACGAATGGACGGTCGCCGACCGCTACGCCAATGAGGAGATGTTCGACGGCACACCGGAAGGCTGGGATACGGCGCGCTATCGCATCCCGCCCGCACCGGCCGGCCGGCTGCTCGAACATGGCGACATCGTCGATCTCGGCGACCGCGCCTTCGAGGTCATCCACACGCCCGGACATTCGCCGGGCGGCATCGCGCTTTACGAGAAGAAGACCGGCATCCTCTTGTCCGGCGACATCGTCTATGACGGGCCGCTGATCGACGACGTCTACCACTCAAATACCGAGGACTATGTCGGGACGCTGCTCGCCATGCGCAACCTGGACGTGTCGGTCGTGCATGGCGGCCATTTCCCAAGCTTCGGCAAGGTGCGCTACCGGCAACTCATCGACGACTATGTCGCCGGCAAGCGCAAGGCGGGCTGCCACCTGCAGGGCGGTTGAGCGAGCGGAAAAGTGAAAGCCTACAGCGCCCGTTGCGGGCAAGGCGTTCCCGTGGCGTCACCGCAACGGGAAACTGTCGGCTGCGGCCGCTGGCTCGTCTCTTCCGAATGACGCACGAGTTCGGCGAACATAAGCGCGAAACTTCCCATCATCAGGAAGACTATGATCAGACGCGTTACCGGCAATAGACAGGTCTCTCGACTGGCCAGCCCCCGCCAACCCATCCACTGTCGGCTAACATGATCGATCCGGCTTTACGAGTGTTTAAGCCTCCTCTTAACCATTGCGGCCATCACATTCATGTCGCGCCGGTCACGAAGCGCGACTGCGGGTGTGACCCGCCAGCCGGCACGCCGCCCTTCACAGATATGGGCGGCGCATGCTACGCCGTCGCCGGCGCGGCCCCGCAGACGGTCGCCCTCCGGGAGCCATGAGCAAAGCCGCCAGCCGTTTCGCCTTCGTCTCTTCCGACACCGACGACGCCCTCGCCGCGCGGGAAAGCCTGTCGGCGCGCTATGGGCACGTGCCTGTCGCTGAGGCCGAGATCATCATCGCGCTCGGCGGCGACGGTTTTTTACTGCAGACGCTGCGCGAGACGATGAGCACGGGCAAGAAGGTCTACGGCATGAACCGTGGCACCATCGGTTTCCTGATGAATGAATATCGCGCCGGCGGTCTCGAGGAGCGCATCGCCAACGCCGTTGCCGAGACGATCCGGCCGCTGGAAATGGTCGCCGTGACGCATGACGGCGAATCCGTATCGGCGCCGGCCATCAACGAAGTGGCGCTGTGGCGCCAGTCCTACCAGACCGCGAAGATCCGCATCACTGTCGACGGCCAGGTGCGGTTGGAGGAGTTGAACTGCGACGGCGTCATGATCGCCACCCCCGCCGGCTCGACGGCCTACAATCTGTCGGCGCACGGGCCGATCCTGCCGCTCGATGCGCCGCTCCTGGCATTGACGCCGGTCAGTCCTTTCCGGCCGCGCCGCTGGCGCGGGGCGCTGCTGTCCAACAAGGCGACGGTGCGTTTCGACATATTGGAAGCCGAAAAGCGCCCGGTGAATGCCGCCGCGGACCACACCGAAGTCAAGGCCGTGGCTTCCGTCACCGTGCGGGAATCGCCGACGGCTACGGCGACTTTGCTGTTCGATCCGAACCATTCCTGGAACGAACGCATCCTTGCCGAGCAGTTCCGCTACTGAGCCGGCGCAACGATTACTGTTCGATTAAGCATCGCGATTAAGGTTACGTCTTCACAATCACCGGGATTTCCGGCTGTTTGTGTTGACAAATCGCGGACTTGCGCCTAACTGCAACCGCGATCTTGCAGGCGCGCGGCGCCTGCCGCAACACGCGTTGCGATTTCCCGAACCAGCCAAAGACAACAAACACTTGTCCTCAGACACCCAGACCGTTCAAGAAGCGTTGACATTTTCAGACCTTGGCCTTTCGCCCAAGGTCCTCTCCGCAGTCTCAGATGCCGGCTACACCAAGCCGACTCCGATCCAGGCCGGCGCCATCCCGCATGCGCTGCTCGGCAAGGATGTGTTGGGCATCGCCCAGACCGGCACCGGCAAAACAGCTTCCTTCGTGCTTCCGATGCTGACGCGATTGGAAAAGGGTCGCGCCCGCGCGCGCATGCCACGCACGCTGATCCTCGAGCCGACCCGTGAGCTCGCCGCGCAGGTCGAGGAAAACTTCATCAAATACGGCAAGAACCACAAGCTCAACATCGCGCTTCTGATCGGCGGCGTCTCCTTCGACGAGCAGGACAAGAAGCTCGAGCGCGGCGCCGATGTGCTGATCGCGACACCTGGCCGCCTGCTCGACCATCGCGAGCGCGGCAAGCTTCTGCTCAACGGCGTCGAGATCCTCGTCATCGACGAGGCCGACCGCATGCTCGACATGGGCTTCATTCCCGACATCGAGCGCATTTGCGAGATGATCCCGTTCACGCGCCAGACGCTGTTCTTCTCGGCGACGATGCCGCCGGAGATCACCAAGCTGACCGAGAAGTTCCTGCACGCGCCGGTGCGCGTCGAGGTCTCCAAGGCCGCCTCCACCGCGACCAGCATCACGCAGCGGCTGGTGAAGTCCGGCAACAAGCCTTGGGAGAAGCGCGAGACGCTGCGCAATCTGATCAAGGCCGAAGACGCCGACCTGAAGAACGCCATCATCTTCTGCAACCGCAAGGTCGAAGTGTCGGAGCTGTTCCGGTCGCTGTTGAAGCATGATTTCGATGCCGGCGCGCTGCATGGCGATATGGACCAGCGGGCGCGCATGCAGATGCTCAACAATTTCCGCGACGGCAAGCTGCGCTATCTTGTTGCCTCGGACGTCGCCGCGCGCGGCCTCGACATTCCCGATGTCAGCCATGTCTTCAACTACGACGTGCCGATCCATGCCGAGGACTATGTCCACCGCATCGGCCGCACCGGCCGCGCCGGGCGCGCCGGCAAGTCCTTCACTATCGCCACCCGCTCCGACACCAAATATGTCGACGCGATCGAGAGGCTGATCGGCACCAAGATCGAATGGCATGACGGCGACTTATCGACCGTGACCGAAAGCGAAGGCGAGGAGCAGCCGCGCCGCGGCCGCGGCGCGCCGCGTCGCGCCGGCCGCAATGACGACGACCGCAAGGATCGCGGCGAGCGCCGGAAGGACCGCCACGCCAAGCGCGACGAGACGCCCGAGACCGTGCGCGAAGAGCAGCCCGTCGCCGAAGTGGCCGATATCGCAGAACGCCGCGCCCGCAAGGATGCGATCCGTTCCGAAAACGAGCGCAAGGGCAACCGTCACGAGCAACGCGGCGATGCCCGCCCGCAACGCGACCGCCCCGGGCGCCATCGCGAGGAAGACGACGCGACTATCGGTTTCGGCGACGACGTGCCGGCCTTCATGCGGATTGTCGCCAAGGTCTAAAGCTTCCCGCCAATAAGGCAGAAATCAAAACGGTCCCAAAACGGGGCCGTTTCTTTTCAAGCTGCTTGCTCGCCCTGCCCTACATCGGGCCAGGCATCATCTTGGTCGGCTTCTCCAGCATCGGGAACTCGGCCTTGGTGCATTTCACCTTCGGGTTGGTCGGGGTGAACATGCCGTTCGGATTGTCCCTGAACAGCCAGGCATGCAGGTCGTAGTGGACGAACTCCCGCGGGATGAGCGGGTAGTGCCCTTCCATCGGTCCCATGAACTTCTGGCCGAACAGCGTCGGAACCGCCTTCACGTCCGGCGTCAATGGAACCAGCCATTCCACGGCGACCAACTTCAAACCCTTCTTCGTGGGCTCGTAGATCAGGACGTTGGGCTTCATCGGGTCGAGCGGCTTGCCGATGCTCGGGACATTGACGAAATGGATGCCCATGGCGCCCTTAGGATAGTACATGGCGCCGTCAATCTTCTCGCCGCCATAGTAGACGCAGCCTTCGGTCGACAGATAGAGGTCGCGGATGGCGGCGGTGTAATCTTCATATTTGGCCAGCGATTTCTTCAGGGCTTCGATATCGGCCTTGTTGGCATCCTCTGCCCGGGCCGTGGCGGCTCCGAGCCATGCGCCCAAAAGGCCAGTCAAAACGAGGACGCCGCAGCGCCCGAGGCGAGTTGTTCTTGTCATGCATTCCTCCCAGATTCCCTTGATCTGGCCGTGCAAGACCGGGGCGGCAGATGCGATTGCGCGGCCGGTTTGACCGCCCCATCCCCTCTGGAACAGCAGAATGGTAGTCCTTTCCCTGGATTTGAAAAGTATCAATTAGAACAAGCTAATGTCCTACGACCTTTGACCACCTTGGACACGCCAACAAAAAACGGCCCCTTACGGGACCGTTTTGCTTCGATGGCGCTGCGCAGTTGGGCGCGGCTCTTTCAGGTGAGCGGCGACAGCTGGATTTCGACGCGCCGGTTCTGCTCGCGGCCGGCGGCCGTCGCATTGGACGCGATCGGGCGCGTCTTGCCGAAGCCGGTGACGGCGAAGCGGCGCTGGTCGACGCCCTGGCCGGCCAGGTAATTGGCGACGGCGAGCGCCCGGCGCTGCGACAGGTCGAAATTATGCTCGTCGCTGCCGGTCGAATCGGTGTGGCCGAACACGTCCACCGTGGTCTGGCGGAACTTCTTCAGCACCAGCGCGACGGAATTCAGCACCGGATAAAAGCCCGGCTTCACCGCGTCCTGGTCGACGTTGAAGGTGATGTCGGACGGCATGTTGAGGATGATCTGGTCGCCGCTGCGGGTGACGCTGACGCCGGTGCCCTGCAACTGACGGCGAAGCTCGGCCTCGTTCTGGTCCATGGTCGCGCCGATCGCGCCGCCGGCCAGCGCGCCGATGCCGGCGCCGATCAACGCATTGCGGCGGTCATTACCGCCGGCGAGCAGACCAAGGCTGGCGCCTGCCAGCGCACCAAGGCCGGCGCCGGCCGCCGTGTTGGAAATCTTCTGGTCGCCGGTATACGGATCGGTGGTGGTGCAGGCGCTCACCAGCACAGCCGTCGCCACGACGACGAGCACGGTCTTCTTCATGAGATTGGTCCCTCTCCAGTTCGCGGCCCTTGCGGCCACGCCAAATCAGCCCTTCCGCAGCCTTGTAGCATGAAATGCGGCGAAAAACGGAACGGGAATGCAGCCGCAAAACCCTCGGGCCGTTCCCGCTTCGCCTCTACCACAAATTCTTGCCGTCGATGACCACCACCTCGACCTTATCCAGGTCGAAATCGTCGAACAGGCGCGAATTGACGCTAATCTTCGGGTTGTCGAAATCCGGCTTTCCGGTCGACCAGTCAGGGGTCTCGGTGAAGGTGCCGCAACCGCATATGGCGCAGAAACCATGCTTCACGGTCTTCGAGCCCCAGCGATAGAAGGAGACGTTCTCAGGCGGGCTCGTGAGCTTGAATTGCGACGGGACATAGTAGGCCCACAGCGACCCGCGCTTCGAGCAGAACGAGCATGTGCATTGCGTCACCGTGTGCGGCGCCTCGGCAACCTCGAAGGTTGTCGCCTTGCAGTGGCAGCTGCCTTTGATGGTCATGAACTCACCTCTCCATTGTCCGCCGCGCCCGCTGCGGCAAGGCAACATAAAGGAGCCGTCCTGACAACTGTCTGTCGGCAGGGATGGCGATGTTCTGCCGCTAGGGGTCGGGCCTGCGCTTGGCCATCTTCCGCAGCACCTTGGCCGCCTAGTAAGAAGGCGGCGGGACGAACAGGCAGATGGTCTTGCCGGCGTCGAGCCCGGCCTGATGCGCGCACCAGTGGTATTCGCCGTCGGGCGAATTCTTGATCCGCTTGTCGCTGTAGGCCACCACCTCGCCCGTGCCTTTTATGACATAGCCTTCGGGCCGCTCGCTGATCGATGACTGCGGCACTTCCTTGCAATCGAAGTTGGCACAGCAGGCAAAGGGATATTTCCAGCCTTGCGGCACGGCCGCCGTCGGCTGGGCGTCGTGCGCGATGGCCGGCGGCGTCAGCACCGAGACAGCTCCAACAGCGAAGAGGGAGAACAACAGTCGGCCAGCCGGTCGAGCGGCTTGGGCCGATCTTGATGTGGCAGCAGACATCGAAACGTTCCTTTCGAGCATCAAGCGTTTCAGCTTGCCCGTTCCCGGAACGTGTCTTCCCAGTGGCCGGATCGTCGGTCGCAGTTTATGCCGCGTCCGGCCATAAATGCTTCTATCCCACAGCTCGAATGCTGAGCTGATTCCATAGCCAGCGCAAGAAGTGGGCGCGCCATGGCGACGCGCCGGTTTCAAGCTTCGGCGACGGAAAGGATGCGCAGACCTGGCTGGCAAGAACCAGACAACGGCCTGCGCCCAGGGTGCCTAAGAACGAAGTTCCTCCAAAGGAAGTTCCGGCCTTCAGCCGTCGGCGTGTTCACGATATTGCGGCAGATCGTCTGTAATCGTGAACCACGGCGCCTTTGAACCGACGAAGATATGTGCGCTCGGGCGAATGCCTGGATCGTCCATCAGCGTCCCCATAGCGACATGGACATAGGCGCCTTCGCGGACCAATGAATAGACGAGCGAGCCGCAGCGGCCGCAATGCGCGTCATGGCCGCTCTCGTCGCCGAAAATCAGCAGCCTGTCGTCGCCCGCGGTGAGACGGAACTTGCCGCGCTCGATGCCGGCGAAGGGCTTGAACGCCGCCCCCGTCGTGCGCCGGCAGTTGGAGCAGTGACAGTTCGCGGCATAGACGAATTCGTCCGCCACTTCATAGTGAACGGCGCCGCAGAAGCATCTTCCGGTAAGTTTGCGCGTCACCGGCTTCCTCCGTCGTCCAGCGCCGGCAATCCTAGTCGAGGTCCGCCACCGCTTCGCCCGCACCGCCCTCGATGCGATGCGAGAGCGAGGCTTCCATGAACTCGTCGAGGTCGCCGTCCAGCACGCTCGACGGCGAGGTGCTTTCGACGCCCGTGCGCAGATCCTTCACGAGCTGATAGGGCTGCAGCACGTAAGAGCGGATCTGGTGGCCCCAGCCGATGTCGCTCTTCGACGCCTCCGTGGCGTTGGCGACCGCCTCGCGCTTCTTCAGCTCTTCCTCGTAGAGGCGCGAGCGCAGCATTTCCCAGGCCTTGGCGCGGTTCTTGTGCTGCGAGCGCTCGGCCTGGCAGGCAACCGCTATGCCGGTCGCGAGATGGGTGATGCGGACCGCCGAGTCTGTGGTGTTGACGTGCTGGCCGCCCGAGCCCGAGGAACGATAGGTGTCGATGCGCACGTCGGATTCGGAAACATTGATCTCGATCGAGTCGTCGATAACCGGATAAACCCAGACGCTGGCGAAGGAGGTGTGGCGCCGCGCATTGCTGTCATACGGCGAGATGCGCACCAGGCGGTGGACGCCGGATTCCGTCTTCAGCCAGCCATAGGCGTTGTGGCCCTTGATCAGCACGGTCGCCGACTTGATGCCCGCTTCCTCGCCGTCATGGACTTCCAGCACCTCGACCTTGAAGCGGCGGCGCTCGGCCCAGCGCGTGTACATGCGCAGAAGCATCGAGGCCCAGTCCTGGCTTTCGGTGCCGCCTGCGCCGGCATGGATTTCGAGATAGGTGTCGTTGGCGTCGGCTTCGCCGGAGAGCAGCGTCTCGACCTGGCGGGCCTTCGCCTCACCCTGCATCGAGCGCAGCGCAGCTTCCGCTTCCGCGATGATGCCGTCGTCGCCCTCTTCCTCGCCGAGCTCGATCAGGCCGATATTGTCTTCCAGCGCCTGGGTCAGCCCCTTGACGGCGGCGATACCGTCGTCCAGCTCCTGGCGCTCCCGCATCAGCTTCTGCGCTTCGATCGGATCATTCCAGAGGCTGGAATCCTCGGCGCGCGAATTCAGGTACTCAAGCCGCTTTACAGCCTGATCCCAGTCAAAGATGCCTCCTCAGCAGGGTTATAGCCTGCCTGATCTCGTCGACAATGTTGAGCGTTTCCGCGCGCATGGCTCTTCGTTCGGTCCTGTTCTTTTCGGTCTTTTCGGAATAGGCGCGATACATAGGCACGGCATCGCCGCCTGTAAAGCGAAATGGGCCAGCGGTCCCGCCAGCCCATTCAAGCGGTATCAAGACGTCAGTAGAGACCGCCGCCGCCGTCCTGGATGGCCTGGTTGGCTTGTGGCGACAGCGCGCCGCCCGAACCGTTGGAGCCATCCGCGCCCATGCCGATCACCCAGTAGCTGTCGGCCGGACCGGTGCCGGGCTTGAACGCCTCGACGATGGTGTTGGGATCGCCTTCGGCGGCGCGCATGCCGGTCTTGCGGTTGATGGCGATGAGCTTCATGCCGTCCGGAACCTGGAAGTCGGTGTTCGGCTTGCCGTCCAGCGCCACGCGCATGAAATCCTTGAAGATCGGCGCGGCGAGACCGCCGCCCGTGGCGCCCTTGCCGAGGCCGCGCGGCGTGTCGTAGCCCATGTAGAGACCGACGACGAGGTTCGGCGTGAAGCCGATGAACCAGGCGTCCTTTTCGTCATTGGTGGTGCCGGTCTTGCCGGCGATGTGGCGGCCGAGCTCGCCGATGGTGGCGCCGGTGCCGCGCTGGACCACGCCTTCCATCATCGAGGTGATCTGGTAGGCCGTCATCGGGTCGAGCACCTGCTCGGAATTGTCGACCAGCTCCGGCTCGGGCTGGTTCTTCCATTCGGCGGCGTTGCAGCCCTCGCAGCCGCGCTCATCCTGCTTGAACACCGTCTTGCCGTAGCGGTCCTGGATGCGGTCGATCAGCGAGGGTTTGATCGATTTGCCGCCGTTGGCCATGATCGAATAGGCCGAGACCATGCGCATGACGGTCGTCTCGCCGGAGCCCAGGGCCATTGGCAGATAGGGCGCCAGATGATCGTAGACGCCGAAGCGCTCGGCATATTCAACGACCAGCTTCATGCCCATGTCGTTGGCGAGCCGCACCGTCATCAGGTTGCGCGACTTCTCGATGCCGGAGCGCAAGGTTGCCGGGCCAGCGACCGTGCCGTCATAGTTCTTCGGCGTCCAGGTGGTGTTGCCGCTCTGGATGGTGATCGGGCCATCCATGATCACCGAGGCCGGCGTGTAACCATTGTCGAGCGCGGCCGAATAGACGATCGGCTTGAACGAGGAGCCGGGCTGGCGCATCGCCTGGGTGGCACGGTTGAACTCGGACTGCGCGTAGGAGAATCCGCCGACCATGGCGAGCACGCGGCCGGTGTGCGGATCCATGGCGACGAGACCGCCCTCGACCTCGGGCACCTGGCGCAGCATATAGGTGTTGTCGGAGCCGTCATTCTTCTGCACGAAGACGACATCGCCGGGCTCCAGAACCTCCGCCGGAGACTTCGCCCTCACGGACTTGCCGTTGACGAAGTGGCGCATGGCAAAGCCCATGTCGTCCTTGCTGACGGTCCCCTGGACGCGGTCCTTGACGAGTTCGCCAGAGACCTGCCGCGTCGGCTGGATGCCGATGGTCAGGCCGTCCGCCGAACTGTCGAGCACGACGGCAAGCGTCCATGCCGGCACATCCTCGAGGCCTTTCACATTGCCGAGCGGCACGCCCCAGTCGCCGGAAATGTCGATATGCGTGACCGGACCGCGGTAGCCGCGCAGCATGTCGTATTTGAGCAGGCCGTTCTGCAGCGACTTGCGGGCGATAAGCTGGATGTTCGGGTCGAGCGTGGTGCGCACCGACAAGCCGCCCTCATAGAGCGCGTTCTCGCCGTAGCGGGCGATGATCTGGCGGCGGACTTCCTCGGTGAAATACTCGCCGGCAAACAGATAGGAGCCGTTGCGGCGCGGCGTCACGCCAAGCGGCTCGGCCTTGGCCTTGGCGCCCTCCTCGCTGGTGACATAGCCATTCTCGACCATCTGGTCGATGACCCAGTTGCGGCGCTCGATCGCGCGGTCAGCATGCTTGAAGGGGTGATAATTGTTCGGGCCCTTGGGCAGCGAGGCGAGATAGGCGGCTTCCGCGACCGTCAGCTCGTTGACCGACTTGTCGAAATAGGTGAGCGCGGCACCCGCGACGCCATAAGCACCGAAGCCGAAGAAGATTTCGTTGAGATAGAGTTCGAGGATGCGGTCCTTGGAATAGGCCTGCTCAATGCGGAAGGCCAGTATCATCTCCTTGATCTTGCGCTCGTAGGTCTGGTCCGAGGTGAGCAGGAAGTTCTTCGCCACCTGCTGCGTGATGGTCGAAGCGCCGACCTGGCGCCGGCCCGAGCCGAGGTTCTGCAGGTTGACGATGATGGCGCGGCCAAGGCCGGTGACGTCAATGCCGGGGTGGTTGTAGAAGTTCTTGTCCTCGGCCGACATGAAGGCGGCCTTGACGCGGTCCGGGATGGCCTGGATCGGCAGATAGAGGCGCCGCTCGCGCGCATATTCCGCCATCAGCGAGCCGTCGGAGGCATGAATGCGCGTCGTCACCGGCGGTTCGTATTTGGCCAGAACCTCATAGTCGGGCAGGTCCTTCGCGACATGGCTGATATAGATGGCAAGGCCGGCCGCCACCAGCAACGCCAGCGTCGTGCCGATGCCAAAGAAATAGCCGATGAGACGAATCATGCCCGCTCCAGTCCGAGGTTCGGGAATTTCCTAAACGAAGCCGGCAGTCGCGCAAGCTTCCCGGGGCGGTCCCAATCCGCAATCAAAAGACCCATGTCGCGACCATGTGGACAAAATACGGCAGCGCGAGATTTGAGGACTCGGTCGTCGAATAATAACGCCGGGTGTTGTCGTCATGCAACGCCGCTTATGGTTGCAGACCTCGGGGGTGCGTGGGCGGATCAACCGCCCGTCGCCGTTCCGGCCTTGGCAGCGGCAAACAGGGCGACCGCGCTGGTTATGCTTTGCGCGGCCTTGCCGCGCCAGTCGGCGCTGAGCAATTGTGCCTCGTCCTTGCTGTTGGAGAGGTAGCCAAGCTCGACCAGAACGGACGGCACGTCCGGAGCCTTGAGCACCTTGAAGCCGGCCGAGCGTTGCGGATTGTTGATCAGGCCGACACTGGTCGACAATTGGCCGACCAGCGTATGGGCGAAGCTCATCGAGAAGCCGTGCGTTTCCCGGCGGATCAGGTCGATGAGGATGTCGGTGACTTCCTTGTTGTCGTCCTCGATCTTCATCCCCGCGAACTGGTCGGACAGGTTCTCGCGATCGGCGAGCGCCTGGGCTTCCGGGTCGGAGGCCTTGTCCGAGAGCGTGTAGACCGTGGCGCCGCGCAGACCTTTGACGGCGATCGTATCGGCATGGATCGAGATCAGGAGATCGGCCTCGTGCTGGCGCGCGATGCGAACACGCTCGTCAAGCGCCAGATAGACGTCGTCATCGCGCGTCATGAAGACATCGTATTTGCCGACCGCCGCCAGCTTGTCGCGCAATTCCTTGGCAAAAGCGAGCGTGACGTCCTTCTCGACCGTGCCGGCTGAGCTTTCGGCGCCGCCATCGACGCCGCCATGGCCAGGATCGATCACCACCGTGAACCGATGACCGGGCGCCGAGACCGGCCCGGTGCCGACCCGCTCGCCTTTCTCGGTGGAGACCGTCGAACCGGTGGTCAGCGATTGGTTGGCCAGCGCCTCGTCGAACTCCCGTTCGGAGGCGGCCGATATGTCGATGGCGATGCGATAGCCGGTGCCGTCGTCATTCTTGAGCACGTCAAGCTTATCGACGGCGAAAGGACCCTTGCCGGTGAGGATCAGTCGCGAACCATGTCCCTGATCGCCGTAACGGACGGCCCGCACAAGGCCACGCGGCTTCACATCCTTGGCCTCCAGGGCGAATCGCGTTCGCGGCAAGTCGACGACCAGGCGATTGGGGCCGCGCAACAAGAACCATTTGACGTCCGGCTCGCGATCGAAATTAACGACGATGCGCATCTTGGTGGCGTCGCCGGCCATCTTGTAGCCGGTCGCGCCAAGCAGGCCGTCGGCGCGCGCGGCGGCTGCGAAACAAAGCAGCAGCGCCAGCATCAAGGCGGCCCAGGCCAGGCGCGTGACATGCGCCGCGGCCCCGCCCCTCTTGTCCGCGCTGCCCGCCAGTCCCATCTGTTATCCGTTGCTCCCGGTTTGACGCATTGCGCCCGGTCTTCTCGCAGAGTGCCCGTAAGGCCGCCAATTCGATTAACGATTGGTATTCAGAGAAGGTTAACCAAGCCTTTCATGATGTGAGACGAAGGGCACCTTCCCCAACGGAAGCGCTTTTTGCCGGCATCCGAAATCGGGGTTGCCTTCCATCCCGCCAAATCATAAAAGCGACGTTGGATCACTGCAATCCTGGAACCGCTCGCCTCAGCAGTTTCCTGCCAAAGGTCGGATGCAAAGGCGGCTCCTTTATCCTTCCAGGCTCAGGTGGTCGCGACGATTTTCGCAGGCGTGCTCCCGTGGCGGGGGAATCGCTTGCGTGTGGAAAACGGCCGGGTTTGCCCCGCGCCGGCTCTTCGTGAGCAAACAAGCTGGTCCGGCTCAGCCCGGGCTTTGGTTCAAAAGGTTCTGCTGGGTGCCGATGGCTTCAAGCGCAATCATGGAAAGGTCCGCATCAAACCGCGCCATATTGGCTGCGGGCGGCACCGCCATCGCGCTCAAGCGGCGGCTAGCGGACATTCAATTATCCGGCATGCACACAGATACAGGCGCACAGCGGCGGGCATTGCCACGCCAGCTGCGGCCGTCGGCTGCCGGCAGGAAACAAGATAATGCCCAACAAGATGCTGATAGACGCCTCCCACCCGGAGGAAACACGCGTTGTCGTCGTTCGCGGTAACCGCATCGAAGAATTCGACTTTGAATCCCAGGACAAGAAGCAGCTCAAAGGAAACATCTACCTCGCCCGCGTAACCCGCGTCGAACCTTCCCTCCAGGCAGCCTTTGTCGAGTATGGCGGCAACCGTCACGGTTTCCTCGCCTTCAGTGAAATCCATCCCGACTACTATCAGATTCCGGTCGCCGACCGTCAGGCTCTGCTGCGCGCCGAAGCGCAGGAGGCCGAGGACGAAGACGACGAGGAAGCGGAGAACGGCGAAGAGCAGCAGGCGCGCGATCGCGGCGGCCGGCGCAACCGCAGGCGCGGCGGCAAGAACCGTGACCGCGGCGAGCACAGACACGCTTCCTCGGAAAACGAGGAAAGCCCGGCTGAGCCCGCAGCCCTCGAAGAGCCCACGGCAGAGGCTGCCGGGAGCGAGGAAGCCGGCGGCGTGACTGCCGATGCCTCGCCAGAAGACGCATCGGATGCATCGGATGCATCCATCGTCGCCGAAGCCGTCGAAGTCGAAACCGACCAGGAAACGGCTGAAGAGCCCGCCGCCGAGACCGGCGGCGGCGACGCAGCGGACAACGAGGGCGACAAGCGGTCCGAAGGTGGCCCCACCTCGATTGCCGCGAGCGTCGAAGCCGATGTGATTTCCGAGGCGGTCCCGCAGGCGGATCAGCCCGAGCAGACCGGCGACGCCGCCAGCGACAATGATCGCGGCATGCTGGAGGA
>NZ_RZRX01000108.1:0-19886 GCF_003997405.1 Mesorhizobium sp. M2A.F.Ca.ET.042.01.1.1 | reverse complement strand
TTTCACGGTCGTTCCGTCGACCTTGAGCGGCCGGGAATGGGGAACGAAGGATTCGGCGATCGTCAGCGCGTCGTCGACAGCGCTCGCGGCGTGGCCGAGCAGGCTGCGGCCCGGAAAGGGAGGCAAATTCCCGGCTATATCATGAGACGTCTCGCCGGCGCTGTCGTGCCGGCTCTGGCGAATGGCGTCGCGCAGTTCCCGAAGCCGGTCCTTCAGGTTGGCGCGGACGTCCTCGGAGATTTGTCGCAGCATCGCCAATTGCCTCGAAATGCTGAAGTCGCTAACGGCTCGGGGGCGCCAGTCGCCCCTCTCTAGATTGTTCGTGTCGATTGGTAGATCAATAGACCATATTTAACCAGTACGCAGAATCGGCGACGGCATCGCGGAGGGGAACTTGGGCAGGCGACGGCAGGGCGAAGCTGAAAACGGCAAGGCGACAGCGGAGGCGGCCGAGCAGGTCGTCAATGAAAGCCGTACCGACCGGCTCAGGATCCGCGCCGCCTGGATGTATTTCGTCGAGCAGATGACACAGAACGAGATCGCCGACGTGCTCGGCGTCGGCCGGGTCACCATCGTGCGCATGCTGGCGGAGGCGAGGGCGCGCAACGAGGTCAAGATCACCATCGAAAGCGAGCTCCTGGAGATCGTGCGCCTGGAGCGCGCGCTGGAAAAGACCTTCGGCCTGCGGCAGGCACTGGTGGCGCCGCTCTCCGACCCCAACGCCGATCCGATCCCGGCGATCGCCGCCAAGACCGGCATGTTTCTGTCCGACGCCATGAAGTCCGGCATGCGGGTCGGCGTCGGCTGGGGCGTCACACTGTTCCACACCTTGCCTTTCATCAGCGCCAAGTCGCTGACCGACTTCAGCGTGATCTCGCTGCTTGGCGGCGTCGGCGTCGCGCGACGGGTCAACCCGGCCGAGTTCGCCTGGCGCTTCGCCCAGATTTTTCAGGGCGACGGCTATCTGATGCCGACGCCAGCCGTCGTCGACAGCGTCGAGACCAAGATCGCGCTGGTCGAGCGCTGCGGCCTGCAGGAGATTTTTGCAATGGCCGACGCGCTCGATGCGGTCCTGCTGAGCGTGGGCGGCATCGCTTCGGCCACCACCTTCTCGCGCGGCGGCTTTCTCAAGGAAGCGGACCGGGAGGCCCTGCTTGCGCGTGGCGCCGTCGGCGACCTTCTGTTCCATTTCTACGACCGCAAGGGCGACCTGGTCGACCATCCCGTCAACAGTCATGTGATGTCGGTGGATGTCGATCGCCTGCGCAAGGCTCCGATCCGAATCCTGACCTCCGGCGGCGCGGAGAAGACGCAAGCGCTGCTCGGCGCAATGAACCTGATCGCGCCGACCGTGCTCATCACCGACGAGGAAAGTGCGCGCCGCATGCTGGCTGGGCATGCGGCATGAATTAGGCGACGGAAGGGCTTGCCCGTTCCGCAATTGAACCGCGGAGGAGCTTGCGGGCAGGCTCCTCCATCAGGATGAAGACGGCGACTGAAATAACGATCAGCAAGGGCTGATACAAAAGCCGTCCGACTGGCGCGCCGTCGGACGCTAGGTGCGCAGGTCAGCGGTTGGCGGGATGCGCTGGCCGGATCCGATCGCTCCGGGATACGCGCCAGCGCCTTCAGGTATCTCGACTTAGGTTGTCAAACTAGGACGAAGGGTCAAACCGATCAGTGGCGGAGACATAGTCCATCAGACTGGACCATCACGGACCTGGGTATCTTGTCTGAGAGGGTCGCCGCAAAACGCATGTTCGTCGAGGAAGGATTGCAGTATTGTGAAGTAGGCTTCCGGTTCCTCTAGGAATGGCGAATGTGAGCTGTTGGGAAAAACCACCATTCGGCTGTTCGGGAACATCTGCTGCATCAGTCGCGAACAGGCAGGAGTCAGAAGGTCGTGCTGGCCGCACAGCAGCAGCGTCGGCTGGCTAAGACGATGCAGTTGACCGAGCCTATCCCAGCCCTTCAGGTTGCCTGTGAACACAAAGTCGTTTGGCCCCTGGATGGCATTGAAAACGGCGGTGTTGACGTTGCGGACCGAGCGCAGCAGGGGTTCTGGTACAGTCTCGAGACGGCAGATATGGCGGTGCGTAAGAAGCTCGATGGCAGCCTGGTAGTCCGGATGGTCGAATCTGCCTTCGGCCTCGCAATGTCGCATCATGGCCGCTGTTTCGCTGTCGAGCGCGTCGCGTAGCATATCCAACTGTTCCGTTAGGTGAGGAATGCTGGCCGCGCCGTCGACGATGATCAATGTCTTGATGGCGTTCGGATGGGTCAGCGAATATTCGATGCCGAGCATGGCACCCCAGGACTGTCCTAGGAGATGAACCTTGCCGAGATTGAGAGCATTCCTAACGATTTCAACCTCGTCGACATAGCGGTCTATGTTCCAAAGCCTCTCATCGTCGGGTCTGTCCGAGGCTCCGCAGCCGAGTTGGTCGTACGTGACAACGCGATATCGACCGTCAGCCAGCCATGAGTGGGTATCCCGAATATAGTCGCAAGACAGCCCCGGTCCGCCATGGAGGCAAAAGAGAACCTCTTCGCCGTTGCCGAAGCTGTAAGTTGCAACTTCGTAGCCATGCACCGGAATGCGCACGACTTCCTGTGGATGCGGTTTAAGGTCTCCCCGGTGCGTATCCATTCCGTCGTCCACCGCTTCTGATCCGTCGACACCGGAACCTAACCCGGTGACGGGGCGGACGATAGGGGCTGGTCGGCAGGGCGAGTGAACTCGCCTTTGTATGGTGGGTAGGCGCGTCGTCGGAACATTCGCGGAGATGGTCTTCAAGGAATGCTTCTCGAATTAACGGAGCGCTAAGCTGGTCGATGGGTGCCGTTCATACTCTGCAGATGCTCAGGACCCGCCAGGGATAAGCCAGCCAGAAGCCCCGGGCTGCCGACGCTGCTCTGTCCCAATCGCAGTCGTGCTCGTCCTCAAGGGACGCTCCGCGGGACGCGCGACGGCCGCTCCCGGGATCGGGCTTGGGTTCCAGACAACCCTTACAGCGCAAGGTGGCATGGTTGCGCGGAATCGGTCGAGTCGCTCTCCGGTCGATGAAAGCCCTGGGGCCAAGTCTCAGGTAGAAAATGGTCGGAGTGGCCGGATTCGAACCGACGACCCCTTGACCCCCAGTCAAGTGCGCTACCGGGCTGCGCTACACTCCGGACCGGGTGGCGATGTATCTTGATAACCCTATGCGGGTCAACCGAATTCGGTGCCTATCGCGCAGGTGAAATTGCAAGAACGGATGCGGGCCTCGCCGGCCGCAAATTCCGCTGATGCCGGTACTCCAGCGCGATGGCGCCCCAGACCAGGCCGAGCAGCAGATAGAGATGGCGCCAGTGGTCGATGTCGATGAAGGTTCCGAGGCCGATATTGCCGAGATAGGCGACATAGGCGCAGAGCAGATAGGGCTGCCATGGCCGGTCGCGCAGAAGGATGCGGAAGCCGGCGCCGATCGTCCATAGGGTTAGCGTCAGGAACGAGACGAAGCCAAGCCAGCCATAATCCATCAGCGCCTTCAGCCAGATGTCGTGCGTGTCCTCGCCATAGATCGTACCGAAGACCAGCGGGCCGATGCCGAACGGATGCTCGATAGCCAGCTGGAAGCCGATCGCGTAGCGGGCGAAGCGGCCCAGCCGCGCCGAATCGTAGCTCTGCTCGAGCTGCGCCCGCTGGGTGAACATGTCCGACACGCCGGGCAGTTGCAGGATGATGAGGAAGGCGATGACCAGCAGCGCCACGGCCGCGATCGTCATCACCACGACCCGCAGCCGAAACTTGCCGCTGGCGCTCTGCAGGAAGAGGCACGCGGTGAGCAGCACCGCCGACACCGCGAACATGCCCCAGGCGCCGCGCGAGAAGGAGAAGAAGATGCCGGCGGTGATGATGAGCAGCGGCATGGCCAGAAGCGGCATGCGCGGCACCGGGCCGGTGAGCAGCAGGTAGAGCAGGTAGGTGCCGGGCAGCACCAGGAACGGCCCGAACACGTTCGGATCCTGGAAGGCGCCGGCGGCGCGGGCGTATTTGGTGAACATCTCCGCGCCGGGAAAGACATGGAAATAGCCGGCGATGCCGAGCAGCGACGTCGCCACCGCCGATACGACATAGGCGATGAAGATCAGCCGGTAGAGGCTGGGCTGGACCGAGGTCACCGAGGCGAAGAACACCGCGCTGAAGGCCAGGAACAGCGAGACGGCGAGATAGAGCGGCGTGTTGGCGAGATCCGCCATCTGCGTCATGGCGATCATGCCGCCGATGTTCATCGCCACCAGCAGCACCAGCAAGGGAACGATCGCGCGCGAGATTCGAAGGCCGAACAGCGCCCAGACCGCGATCAGCCCGGCCATGTATATCTCGTAGGGCGCGGGCTCGCTGATGACGAAGCCGGAGAGCAGGATGCCGATGCCGATCGCGGCCGACGCGATCAGCGAGATCAGCTTCGCGTTGACCGCCGAAGGCGGCAATGCTCGCGGCTGCAACTCATGGGCGACGGCGCTCAATAGGCGTTTTCCGTGTTGAGCAGGCGGATCGGCGTCAGGAACAGGATGCGCAGATCGAACAGCATCGACCAGTTCTCGATGTAATAGAGGTCGTATTCGGTGCGCATGCGGATCTTTTCGTTGGTATCCATCTCGCCGCGCCAGCCATTGATCTGCGCCCAGCCGGTGACGCCCGGCTTCACCTTGTGGCGGGCGAAATAGCCGTCGACCACTTCGTTGTAGAGCAGGTTGTGCGACTGCGCGGCGATGGCATGCGGGCGCGGCCCGACCAGCGACAGCGAACCGAAGAGCGAGTTGAAGAACTGCGGCAGTTCATCGATCGAGGTCTTGCGGATGAAACGTCCGACGCGGGTGACGCGCGGATCGTTCTTGGTCACCGTCTGCTTGGCGGTCGGATCGGACCTGTCGGTGAACATCGAGCGGAACTTGTAGACCTCGATGATCTCGTTGTTGAAGCCGTGCCGCTTCTGCTTGAACAGCACCGGCCCCTTGCTGTCGAGCTTGATGGCGATCGCCGTGGCGAGCATCACCGGCGAAAAGAGGATGATGCCGACAAGCGAGAAGACGATATCGAAGGCGCGCTTGGCGACCGAGTCCCAGTCGTTGATCGGCTTGTCGAAGATGTCGAGCATCGGCACGGAGCCGATGTAGGAGTAGGCGCGGGGCCTGAACTGCAGCGCGTTGGAATGCGCCGAGAGCCGGATGTCGACCGGCAGCACCCAGAGTTTTTTGAGCAACTGCAAGACGCGCGATTCGGCGGTCAGCGGCAGCGACACGATCAGCATGTCGATGCGCGCGATGCGGGCGAATTCTATGAGCTCCGAGATCGTGCCGAGCTTCGGATAGCCGGCGACGATCGGCGGCGAACGCTTGTCGTTGCGGTCGTCGAAGATGCCGCAGATGCGGATGTCGTTGTAGGGCTGCTTCTCGACCGAGCGGATCAGCTGTTCGGCGGCCTTGCCGCCGCCGACGATGAGGGCGCGGCGTTCCATGCGGCCATCGCGCGCCCAGCGCCGTATGAGCCTGGACATCACCAGCCTCAGGCCGAAGATCAGCACGAAGCCGACCACGAACCAGGTGCCGAACAGCAGGCGCGAATAGTCTTCCGACGCCTTGATGGCAAAGGCGGTCAGCGCCATCAGCGCGAAGCTGCCGGCCCAGACAAGCAGCACCCGGCCGAAATTGGCCAGCGGGCGCATCAGCGCCGCGATCTGGTAGCAGTCGGTGACGTCGAGCAGCACCACGGCCAGGAACGATGTCGCCGCGATCGCCAGCGGGTATTGCCAGGCCAGATAATTGAAGAAGCCGACATAGTAGAAATAGACGCCGAGCCCCGACAGGAACAGCAGCGCGAACTCGACCATGCGCAGCACGCCGCTGACCATGATCGGCGACATGGTATCGCGCCGGTATTGCGAGGCGACCTGGCGCGCCACATCGTTGATGCCGCCGGGCTTTTCGCTTTCGGCGGGAGCGTCGTAGTTGCGCACCGCATCCATGGAAAAGCGGCGTGCGGGGTCGATCTCATTCATGGAACTGTCCGCGAGCTTCGCGCAATTGCTTAGCAAAAGAGAGCTAAGAAAGGCTTGAAACAACCCGTGGTTTTGAAGCTGTTGTGCGGTTGCGAACCTACTTGTTCAGCGCCGCGAAATAGGCCTTCTCGATCTCGGCCGCCATCACGTCGGCTCCGAATCGGGCTTTGAGCTCGTCCGCCTGCGGCATCGCCTTGCGATACGCATCTAGGTCTTTGAACGCCATGCCGATCTTGCCGGCAAGTTCGACGGGATCCGGCCGGATCAGGGCAGGCGAGCCCTCGCCGAAGATTTCCGGAATGCCGCCGACCGCGGTCGCGATCATCGGCATGCCGGCGGCCAAGGCCTCGAGCACGATATAGGGCATCGCCTCCGCGCGCGACGGAACCACGACCAGCTCGGCCAGGGCGAAAGCTTTCCTCGCCGGCATCGGCGGCAGGAAGCGAACGCGGTTCTTGAGGCCGAGCCGCTCGACCTGCGCGTGGTAGCGCGGCAGGTCGTCGCCATCGCCAACCATCACGGCGCTCAAGGGGCGTTCAAGCTCACTGCCGGCCAAGGCCAGCGCATCGATGAAGATATCCGGACCTTTCAGGTCGCGCATCATGCCGATGTACAGGAAATCGGCGGCATCCGCCGCCGTAGCCACCGATTCGAATTCCGCAGCGCGCAAGCCGTTATAGACGAGCCGGTTGGGTATGGGCGGCTCGCCAACCTTGCGCCGATAGGTCTTCCGCTCGTAGTCGGAAACGAACAGCAGGCAGTCGCTGAAGCGCGCCATGAAGCGCTCCAGGCCGAAGAACAGCTTACCTGTCGCTGTTGTTTCGTCATAGTGGAGAGAGCCGCCATGCGGCGAATAAAGGCGGGCCACGCGAGACCTTGAAACCCGCAACAGTGAGCCGAACAGCCGGGCATAGGCGCCACCCTTGGCGCCATGCCCATGCAGCACGTCCGGCCGCAATTCCTCAATGATTCGATAGGTGCGCCAGGCCGAGGCGAGGTCGCCCGGCCCGACATGACGCTGCATCGGCGTGCGATGGATGCCGAGCGCCAGGCTTTCCTTCATCGCCTCGAACAGCCGTTCTTCGTAGTCGCCGCCGGTCGTCGAATCGCAGACGATGCCCACCGCATGGCCGGCGGCGACCTGAGCCTCGGTCAGGTCGCGCACATGCCGGAAGATTCCCCCGACAGGTGAGCGGAAGCAGTGGACGATCCTGAGGTTCACCGTCACGACGGCTTTTCAGAACAGGCGTTCGCGAACGTAGACGGTGTCGCCTGGCAGCAGCGGATCGGATGTCAGCACCCGTCCTGTCATCACCTTGCCGTTGATGTCGCGGGTGATGTCGACGCTCTCCTGATTGGCGCGCGGGGTGAAGCCGCCGGCGATGGCGACCGCCTTTTGCACGGTGAGCCCCGGCACATAGGAATACTGGCCGGCAGCGCCCACTTCGCCCATCACGAAGATCGGCCGGTAACGGTCGATCTCGACCGAAACGTCGGGATCGCGCAGATAGCCCTGGCGCAATTTGTCGGCGATCTCCTTTTCCAACTGCTGCGCGGTGTGGCCGCGCGCCGGCACGGCGCCGACCAGCGGGAAGGAGAGGTAGCCGGACTGGTCGACGCTGTAGGTGTTGGTCAACCCGTCCTGCTCGAACACCGTGACACGGACCCGGTCGCCTGCCCCGAGCCGGTAGGGCTGGTCGAGCACTTCATGGAAGGCGGCGGGCGTCGGGCGATAGCTCGAGCAGCCGGTCAGCAGCGACAGGGCAAGCAAAGCGCGAAAGAGGGAAGCAGTGCTTTTCATGACCGGCCAGGAACCTTCATCGCTCTTGCCGCAAGCCGCGGCACAACCCCAGGAATGTGCGACCGTTATCATCCTGTTAGGGTTAATGGGCGGTAAAGGACGGCGGCCGGGCAGCGTGCTGATCGGTAAAAAGCGCAATTGTTCTATTGCTTTCGCCGGATATTCTTTGAGGATTGTCTAATAAGTGTGCATTCCGATCTTAACGGGTGAGTTACCATAGTTGTTTACGGTCCATCCTCGACTCAAAGTTCGGAGCAGGATGCATGTCCGTTCAGTCCGCGGCCGCAGATGTCGATGTCGACCTGAAACAGCTGTTCGCCAGCCTGGCGAGGAACTGGCTGCGCATTGTTCTCGTTACGCTGGTGGTCACCGGGCTCGCCTTTGCTTTGGCCTGGCTCGCGACGCCTTATTACAAGGCGACAGCCAAGCTGGAGATCGGCTCGCGCGAATCGGAATACACCAGGCCGCCGGGCACCAACGATGACGACAAGCCGATTCTCGACGAACAGGGCGTGGCGACTCAGGTCCAGATCATTTCCTCGCCCGATATCCTCAAGCAGGTCGCGACCAAGCTCAACCTGGACAAGCTGCCGGAGTTCGATGAAACGCTGAAGATGTCGGCGCTCGGACGCATCCTCGTTCTCGTCGGCTTGAAAAGCGATCCCTTCGATATTCAGCCGGAAGAGCGCGTGCTGAATGCCATGCACGACAAGCTCAATGTCTACGCCGTCGAAAAGACACGCGCGATTGCAATCGAGTTCTCTTCGAAGGATCCGAAGCTTGCCGCCGATATCGCGAACGGCATTGCCAACGCCTATATCGCCTCGAAAGGCGACGCCAAGCTCGAATCGAACGCCGCCGCCACCGACTTCCTGGCGCCGGAGATTGCCGATCTGCAGAATCGCGTGAAGGACGCCGAGGCCAAGGTCGCGGCCTTCCGCGCCCAGTCAGACCTTCTTATGGGCGGCAACAATGCGGTGCTGCCGACTCAGCAGCTCGCCGAGCTGTCGAGCGAGCTGTCGCGCGTGCGCGCCAGCCGCGCCGCCGCCGAGGCGAGTGCCGAGAGCGTGCGCCGGGCGCTGCAGAATGGCGGTTCGCTGGACAGCGTGCCGGAGGTTCTGTCCTCCGAGCTGATTCAGCGCCTGCGCGAGCGGCAGGTCGAACTCCGGGCCAACATTGCCGACCTTTCGACGACTCTGCTGGACAATCATCCGCGCATCCGGGCGCTGAAGTCGCAGCTTGCCGACCTCGACGGCCAGATACGCAACGAGGCGCAAAAGATCATTCGCGGCCTGGCGGCGCAGGCTCAAACGGCCAAGGCTCGCGAGGATCAGCTGCTCGCGGACGTGAACACGCTGAAGGCCGCCTCGGCGCGCGCCGGCGAACAGCAGGTGCAGTTGGATGCCTTGCAGCGCGACGCGAACGTTCAGCGCCAACAGCTTGAATCCTATATGGCAAGTTACAATGCGGCGGCCTCGCGCAAGGACCGCAAATACTCGCCCGTCGCGGCGAGCCTGATCGCGCAGGCGCAGGTGCCGTCGCAGCCTTATTTCCCGAAGATCGGGCCGATCACCGGGGCCGCCGCCGCCGCTTCTCTGCTGCTGATGGCGATCGGCACGCTGCTTGCCGAGCTGTTCTCCGGTCGCGCCATGCGTCCTGCCCCCGGTGCCCGGTTTGAGAACATAGAGCAGGTGGCAATGCCTGTCGCGCGCACGGAACCGCCGATCGATGACCAGCGTCGTGCTTTCGCTCCTTACGAGGAAGTGGCGGCCGGGCATTCGATCGCCGAAGCGGAACTCCCAAGCCCGGCCGAGAGCGAGCCGGTGGAGGTTCATGCCCCCTCTGCCGGACCCGCTGACTCCGTCGTCGGGCCTTCTCAACCCGGCAAGTCGGCGCTCGAGCCGCGCCAATCCCGGCTCGGCGAGATCGATGTCGACAAGGCGGCGGAGAAGCTGATCGCTTCGGGCGCGGCGCGCGCGATCTTCGTGTCGCCCGAAGGCGACGAGGCGGCCGCGTCCGCCGTGCTGGTGGCGCGCGAAGTCTCCGACGCTGGCCTGCGCGTGTTGCTGCTCGACCTGACTGCGTCGGGCGCGGCATCGCGGCCGATGCTGGACTCGAGCCTCTTCCCCGGCATCACCAATCTTCTAGCCTCCGAGGCGCAGTTCAGCGACGTCATCCATCCCGATCTCTATTCGGATGCTCATGTCATTCCGGTCGGCACCGCAGACCCGGTCCGCGCCATGCGCGCCGCCGACCGGCTGCCCATCATCATGCAGTCGCTGACCACGGCCTACGATCTCGTCGTGGTCGAATGCGGCCCGGCCGATGCGCAAGGCATCAGCCGCCTGGTCGGCGATGGCACCGAAGTCTTCCTGTCGATGCTGGAAGCCGACGACCAGGTGACCCAGGCCGCGGTGAAGCTGATCGAGAACGGCTATCCCGACGTCACGCTGGTCACGCCGGTCGGTCATGAGCCGGGCGATCCATTGCCCGGGCGCCGGTCGGCCGCATAAGGCCGGAGGCCGACAAGGCTGTCCTGCGTTGCCGCTGCATTTCTCGGCGGCTCCCGCACTTTACATCGGCGGCAAGGCTCCTAGTTTCGATATTTCGCGCTGCGCATTCTGATGCGTGGATGATCGAGAGCGGGACCGAGATTCCTAGGCCGGCCCCCAAAACTCCCAAAGGATGGCTGCTATGACACAGGCCAAGAACGGCGACACCGTACGCATCAACTACACTGGGCGTCTGGTGGACGGCACCCAGTTCGATTCTTCCGGCAATGAACCGCTGCAGTTTACACTGGGTGAAGGACAGGTAATTCCTGGTCTCGAAACCCATGTCGAAGGCATGGAGGTCGGCACGAAAAGCACCGTCACAGTTCCCGCTGACGCCGCTTATGGTCCCCATCGCCCCGAGGCGGTCGTAACCATCGACCGCGCCGCCGTCCCGGCAAACATCAACATCGATGTTGGGACCCGATTGCAGGCTCGCACCCGCGAGGGACGTCCCATGCAAGTGACGGTCATCGGCGTCGACGATGCCAGCGTCAAGCTTGACGGCAATCATCCGTTGGCCGGAAAGGACCTGGTATTCGACGTTGAACTGGTCGAGATCGTTCAGGCGGCGTAGCTAGCGACTCTCACCTGGCCTAGCTGTCGTCCTCGGCTGCGGCAGGCGCTGCCTGTCCGGCAGCCTTGCGGCGCAGCATCTTGGTCACCCTCCAGATCGTCGGATTGTTCTTGATGAAGGCCTTCGCCCGCGCGCCTTGCCGCAGCCCCGTCGCCAGCGCGCGGCCCTTCAGCGTCAGCGGCGCGAGCACCTCGAAATGCTGAACCTCGATATCGCACCAGAGCCGCTTGTAAGGCTCGTCGCCGACGGAGAAGTCGTAGACATCAAAACCCTGCTCGCAGGCTTCCTGGATGTTATCGAAGAACAGGAAGTCGCCGGGGCTGGTGAAGGCAAGATCATCCTCGGCGATGGCGCCGAACTCGCAGATCAGCCGCTTGCCGGACCGGCTGGAGCCGGTCACCGCGCGCAGCTTTCCCGCCACCTCCAAGCCGTGCAGCAGGAAAGGGGGCTTTTCCTCAGCCAGCGCATCGGTAAACAGCGCCCGGAAGAAGTCGCGCACTTGCCTGTCGCCGAAGACATTGGCGATGCCCATCTTGGCGAAACGCGCTTCCTTCATCTCGATGAAGGCGTCGAGCAGCCTGTCGACCTCCTCGCGGCTGCCGGCCTCGATGCGGCGGAAGGTTCCGACTGCCTCGAACTTGCGCGTCTGCGAGCGGTGCTTCTTGCGCTTGCGCTTGCCGCTCGCGCGCGACAGCAACGCGTCGAACCCGCCGTCGAGATCGATGGCGAGCGCGATGTTCGGACTCGCGAAATTAGGCAGCGCTGCGAACGGGTTGGCGACGCCATCGAGGTTGGGCAGCAGCCTTTCCAGCGAGATCAGGTCGATATCCGGGCGCACCCTGGCGATCGCCTTGAACATTGAGCGGATCGCCGAAGCGTCGATGGCGGGCAGAAAGCGCGGATCGGCCGCCGCGAAATTGCCGTTGGCGTGACGCCCGCCGGCGAAACGGGCAAGCTTGAACGGGCCGCGTCGCACGACTTCCAGCGCTAGCGAAAGCGCCGGGCGGGCATCACAAGTCAGCGTGGCGACAACCATGTCGGTGCCTGTCGCGGCTGCCCAGTTGTTCACCCAGGATGCGCTTTGCGCGGGCGCAAACAGCGCCGAGGCGCAGAATTGGATGTAATCGGCAAGGCCGGCACCGTCGCTTGCGGCAGTGGTCCATCGACCCTGATCGGCTCGCATGGAGCGCGCGGAAATCTCGTTGGCCGCGACCCGGTTGCCGTCAAATGACGCGGCGGCGTCAACCATCCCTCAATCCTTAAGACGTATTGGTTCCGACTTGGGGGTTCGCATAGGCGAATGTCGTGCTTGGATGAGCCTAGGCGCAAAAGGTGAAGGAATGATCGACGGGGGCGAGGCAATCCGGAAACTGGCGTTGAACCTTGCCCGCTACTCCGGTCTGGCGCCCTTGGCGCGGCCGTTTGTCGGCGGCATCGGCGCCATCCTGATGCTGCACCGCGTCACCGCGACGCCGGAGAAGCCGAACAGCGTCAATCGGCATCTGAACATTGCTCCCGCCTTCCTCGACAGGCTGATCGTCGACATGAAGGGGAGGGGCTATGCCTTTGTTTCGCTTGATGAAGCGATCGAACGTATCAAGATCGGCAGCAAAGGCGGCCAGTTCGCCACGATCACCGCCGACGACGCCTATCGCGACAACATGACCGAGGCGCTTCCGGTGTTGGAGAAGCACGGTGCGCCGATCACCATCTACGTCGCCCCCGGCCTGATCGACGGCGCCGTCGATCTCTGGTGGGACGTCATCGAGGATATCGTCGACACTAGCTCGCGCCTGACCCTGACGATGGCGGGCAAGCCGAGGGTGATCGATTGCTCGACACGGGGCAGGAAGATCCAGGCCGTCGCGCGGCTGAACGCTTGGCTGACCGTGGAAGTGCCCGAGGAGGAGCAGGGTGCGGCATTGCGCGAGCTTGCCCGATCGAACGGCTATGAATTCGGCACAGGCCGCCCATGCACCTTGATGAATTGGGATGAGCTCCGTGCCGTGGCCGCACACCCGCTGGTGACCATCGGCGCGCACACGGTCAATCATCGAAACTTGAAGCGGCTGTCCGAAACCGATGCGCGCCATGAGATCGGCGACGTCCGCCGCATCCTAGCGGAAAGGCTCGGCGAGGAGCCGCGTCATTTCGCTTACCCTTACGGCTATGCCAGCGCTGTCGGCTGCCGCGAAGTGGGCTTCGCCCGCGACGCGGGCTACGTCTCGGCGGTGACCACGCGGCATGGCGTATTAAGGGCCGAGCATGCCGGCTTCCTGCACGCGCTGCCGCGCATCTCCGTCAACGGCCGCTACCAGAGCGTTGCGCATATCCAAACGATGCTGTCCGGCATCACCACGCCGCTCGCCAATGCCGGCAAGATGGTGGTGACCATCTAAACCAGCCGGCGCCGCTGGCGTCAGCGAGGATCAGCCCTTCGGACGCGGCTCGATGATCAGCCATTTGATAATGGCCATGGCCGGCAGAACCCAGAGAAAGCCGCTGAGCAGGAAGAACAGAAGATGCGCCGTAGGCCCGTATTCGGCGAGCCTTGTGACCGCGACCGCGGAGGCGATCAGCGCATAAATGATGACCAGCGCCACAAGCAGGATGGTTCCGATCAGCTTTTTCAGGCGAATGGGCATGTCGCGGTCTCGTTGACCCGTCTCGCTTAAGCTGAATGGCGTGCGCGTGCAACCACCGCGGCCCGGCGCGACGGCGTGCCGCGCTGTCCAGCCTTGCCACGGCGCGAGCCTTGGTCCACCACTCCAGCGTTTCAATTGCCGGAAAACGTCCATGGCTGCCATCACCGCCACGGCCCCCTATGCCGCACGCGACCGAGACCTCCGTAACCGCGCTTTGGTGCGCGGCTGGCTCTACGTCGTGGTGCTCGTGCTGTTCGCCCTGGTGCTGGTTGGCGGCTCCACCCGTCTCACCGGCTCGGGGCTGTCGATCACCGAGTGGCAGCCGATCCATGGCGTCATCCCGCCGCTCAACGACGCCGAATGGCAAGAAGAGTTCCAGCGCTACCAGCAGATCCCGCAATATACCGAGATCAACAAGGGCATGAGCCTCGACGACTTCAAGTCGATCTTCTGGTGGGAGTGGGCGCACCGCATCCTGGCGCGCAGCGTCGGCGTGGTCTTTGCTCTGCCGCTGCTGTTCTTCTGGGCAACGCGCCGCATCGAGCGCGGGCTCGGGCTGAAGCTCGTCGGCATCCTTATGCTCGGTGGGCTGCAAGGCGCCATCGGTTGGTGGATGGTGGCTTCCGGCCTTGTCGACCACGTTTCGGTCAGCCAGTACCGGCTGGCGACGCATCTGACGCTTGCCGCGCTGATCTTCACCGCCACCATGGCGGTCGCGCGAGGTCTCGCGCCGCATTCGGAGCCTGCCGCCGACCGCTTGACGCAGCGACTCGCCGGCTTCATCGTGTTCCTGACGCTGATCCAGATCTATCTAGGCGGATTGGTCGCCGGCCTTCACGCCGGTTTTTCCTACAACACATGGCCGCTGATGGACGGAAATTTGATCCCGTCCGATCTGCTTCTCCTGAAGCCTGCCTGGGTGAATTTCTTTGAAAATCCGAAGACGGTGCAGTTCGTCCACCGGCTGGGCGCCTATACGGTCTTTCTCGTGGCGCTCTGGCATATGATCGCCACGCGGCGGCGCCAGCCTGGCACCACCCATGCCCGACGGGCCACGCTTCTCTTCGCGCTGGTGGTCGTCCAGGCCTCGATCGGCATCGGCACGCTGCTGATGCAGGTGCCGCTGCACATGGCTCTGACACATCAGGCGATCGCGCTGGTCCTGCTCGGCTTCGCCACCGCGCATTGGCGCGGCACCAAGGGCGCCTATCCGCTACCGACCGAGATAAACGTCAGAAGCTGACGGCCGGCAATGAGTTCGGGAGCGCCGACCTTCCAGCGCTCGGGAAACGCCTGCATTGCCGCTCAGTGCTTGATGCCGAGCATCAGGTCGAGATTCTGCACCGCGGCGCCCGACGCGCCCTTGCCGAGATTGTCGTAGACGGCCATCAGCAATGCCTGCGCCCGCTCGTCATTGGCGAACACATAGACCTTCATCCGGTTGGTGCCGTTATAGATTTCCGGATCGATCTCCGGGATGCGCTCCATATGAGTGTAGGGCGCGACCTCGACCACGCCGGCGTCGATCGACGCATAATGGTCGGCGATCGCCGCGTGGAGTTCGGCGCCGGTCGGCACGCGGTCGAGACCGCCGAGCTGCAGCGGCACCACCGTGATCATGCCCTGCGCGAAATTACCCACCGCCGGCTGCATGATCGGGTCGTGCGACAGCTTCGCATAGGCGCGGAGTTCCGGCACATGCTTGTGCTGCAGCGTCAGCCCGTAGGGCAGGAACTCGGGCGCGTCCTCACCCTTGCCGACATAGTCCTCGATCATCGGCCGCCCGCCGCCGGAATAGCCGGAAATGCCGTTGACGGTGACCGGGAAATCGGCCGGCAACAGGCCGGCGGAGACCAGCGGCCGCAGCGTCGCGATCGGCCCTTGCGGCCAGCAGCCCGGATTGGCGATGCGCTTCGCGCTGGCGATCTTCTTCGCCTGGTCCTTGTCCATTTCGGCAAAGCCATATTCCCAGCCTTCGGCAACGCGATGCGCCGTCGAGGCGTCGATCACCTTGGTCGTGTCGTTCGTGATCAGCGACAAGCTTTCCTTCGCCGCCGCATCCGGCAGGCAAAGGATCGCGACATCGGCCGCGTTGAGGAATTCGGCGCGGGCTGTGGTCTCCTTGCGGCGCTCCGTCGGGATGGAGATGATCTCCAGGTCGCCGCGGTCGGCAAGCAGCGCCCTGATTTGCAGGCCCGTCGTGCCATGTTCGCCGTCAATGAAGATTTTCGGTTTCATCGCTTGTCAAATTCCCTGCGATTCCAATGTCATATGCCGAGAGCATGATTTATCGCGGCATGATTGCCGTTGTTCAACTCTTCCGCCCGTGCCTTTCGTTCCGCCAACAGGCCGAGATAGTGCATGGCGATGATCGATCCGGCGATCGCCGTTATATCGGCATGATCATAGGCCGGCGCAACCTCGACGATGTCGGCGCCGACGACATCGACCTGGCCGAGTTGACGCAGCGTCGACAGCATCTTGGCCGAGGACGGGCCCCCTGCCACCGGCGTGCCGGTGCCTGGCGCGAAGGCCGGATCGAGGCAGTCGATGTCGAATGTGAGGTAGGTCTTCTTGCCGCCGGTGCGGTCGACGATCGCATAGGCGATATCAGAGGCGCGCATTTCCTCGACCTCATGGCCGTAGAGGATTTTTATGCCGAACGTATCCGGCGCATGGGTGCGGATGCCGATCTGGATCGAGCGATCGGGGTCGATGATTCCTTCATTCACCGCGCGGGCGACGAAGGAACCGTGGTCGATGCGCTTGCCGTCATCCGGCCAGGTGTCCTGATGCGCGTCGAACTGCACCATCGCCAGCGGCCCGTGGATCGCGGCATGCGCCTTGAGCAGCGGCCAGGTGACGAAATGGTCGCCACCGAGGGTCAAAAGGAACGCGCCTGATTTCAGGATCTTGGCCGCCTCGCGCTCGATCGTGCCGGGCGTCTTCTGATGATTGCCGCTGTCCAGCAGGCAATCGCCGTAGTCGACCACCGAAAGATGCTCGAATAGATCGCGCGAGAACGGGTATTGCGGATCGTTGTCGAGGATCGCCGAGGCGCGGCGGATCGCCTGCGGCCCGAAGCGGGCGCCCGGCCGGTTGGTGACGGCGGCGTCGAAAGGAATGCCCCATACCACGGCGTCCGCGCCCTTCACGTCCTTCGTGTATTTGCGCCGCATGAACGACAGCGCGCCGGCATAGGTCGGCTCGAATGACGCGCCCGTCTTGGAGCGGGCGGTGAAGGCGTGGTCGATCTCTTGGTTCGCCATTACGGGTCCTCGGTTTGCATCGGGGCAGCCACAACTACAGAACCGGCACGCAACATGCCAGTCACAGCTTGCGGAAACGGCGCGGCGCTCGGCGAGTGCCACGGCAACACAGGATCTGTATCATTATGGCTGAGACGGCTCTGCTCAATCTTGTGCCCGCACCAGCGGCGACCCGTGCCGGCACGGCGGCCGGCGAGCGCTTTCTGGTGTTGGATTCCTGGCGCGGCATCTGCGCGCTGCTGGTGGCGCTGTTCCACTTCCCGACGACCTCGATGATTTCGCAAAGCGCGTTTGTCGGCGGCTCCTATCTGTTCGTCGATTTTTTCTTCGTGCTCTCCGGCTTCGTCATCGCCAGCGCCTATGGCAGCCGGCTGAACGAGCAGGACGACCTCGCCCGGTTCGCGCTCGTGCGCTTCGGCCGCATCTATCCGCTGCATCTTCTGATGCTTGCCGCTTTCGCCGGCTTCGAGGCGCTGCGGCTCGTCCTGCCGACGCTGCACGGAACGGGTCCCGCGCCCTTCACCGCCGGTTTCGACCTGAAAAGCCTCCTCGCCAACCTCTTCCTCCTGCAGGGCATGGGCGTCGAGGATCATCTGAGCTGGAACGCGCCGAGCTGGAGTATTTCGGCCGAGTTCTTCACCTATTTGCTGTTTACCGCCGTCGTCTTCACCGCTGGACAGCGCGCCTGGATATGGTTGGTCGCCGCCGCGGTGACGGCGCCGCTTTTCCTGGTGGCGGTCTCGACGCGTCATATGGACGTATCCTTCGACTTCGGCTTTATCCGTTGTCTTTACGGCTTCTCGCTCGGCGCGCTGCTCGCCTGGTTTCAGCACGATTCCATTGCAGAGGCGCGACAGGCGCTTAGCGGCGGGGCAGGGCGCATCGCCTGGACGATTGCGGAGCTTGTGACGATCGCGGGGATCGCGCTGTTTGTCACCATTGCCGGCACCAACGACCTTGGCATTGCGGCACCGGTCGTCTTCGCGCTGGCGCTTTACCTGTTTGCACATGAGGGCGGCTTGGTCAGCGCCGTGCTGCGCAGCCGGCCGATGCTGCTGCTCGGTTCGCTCTCCTATTCGATCTACATGGTCCACATCTTCGTCCAGGCGCGCCTGATCAATGCCGGCGGCCTGATCGAACGCAAGCTCGGGCTCGGCATCGTTGGCGACCTGATGCTGCGGGGTGAGCATGCGACCGGCTTCGGCCCCGGCTCGCCCCTGATCGGTTTTGCGGCTTTGATCGCGATGTTGATCGCCGTCGTCGTCGCGTCGTGGTTCACCTGGCGCTTCGTCGAAATGCCGGCGCTCGCCTGGTTCCGGCGCCTTTCCAAGCGGATTTGACGGACTTCGAAACGAAACAGCTAGCCGGCTTCGTTCACCGCCCTGTCATGGGCATCGCCTAACCGGGTCGCGACCGGAACGGAGCGATTCCCCGATGCGAACACTCTGGCTGAGCCTTTTTCTGTCCGCCGCGCTTGGTGCAATTCCTAACCAAAGTCTAGCCGGCGAGACGCGCGCCGCCCAAATCCTCGATCGCTTCGAGCACGCCAACCAATGGCGCGATCATGTGATGATCGCCGCGCACCGCGCCGGCAGCATGCAGGCCGGCAAGACGCTTTACGCCGAGAACTCGTTGGCTGCGGTCGAAGGGTCGATCGCGATCGGCGCCGAGATCGTCGAGGTCGATGTCCGGCGCGCGAAGGACGGCGAGTTCGTCATCATGCATGACAGCTGGCTCGACCGCACCACCACCTGCAAGGGGGAGGTCGTGAACTACACGCTGGCCGAGCTGAAGAAATGCCGGCTGGTCATCGAGGGCACGGGCGCCGTCACCAACGAGACGGTGTCGACGCTGCGCGAGATGCTGCTGACGACCAGGGACAGGATCCTGATCAACCTCGACAACAAGCTGGAGGTGACCGACCTGCCGGGCATGGTCGCGGAGGCGCGCGACCTCGGCATGGCCGACCAGGTGATCGTCAAGGAGAACCTCTGGAACCGGCAGCGCATCGATGCCGCCAGTGCCGCGCTTGCCAGGGCAGGCGGCGGCTTCCAGTTCATGCCGATCCTCGCCGACGACGTCGTGCATGATGCCGCCTTCGCCGATGAGGTCGACAAGGCGTTCGCGCCGCGCGCCATCGAATTGATCAACTGGCGCAACGGCGCCGAGACGCTGACCGCCTCTGGCGGGCCGCTGTTCAGCAACCATATGCGCGCGGAAGCCGCCCGCGGCGATTGGCACCTTTGGGCCGACACCTACGCCATCGTGCACAAGCCGGGCGGCTTCCTGGCTGGCGGCCGTGGCGACGAACTCGCCGTCGCCGCCGGCCTGCCGCGCGAAGCCTGGGGTTTCTGGGTCGACCGCGGCGCAACGATCATCCAGACCGACGAGCCGAAAGCGGCGATCGAGTGGCTGGCGGCGAATGGCTATCGGGTGCCGTACACTACAGATGTCAGGCAAGCCGAGCCGGCGCATACGGCGAGTATTAATTGAGCGAGGCGCTGGAACTGCGATCTCCCCCTCGAGGGGGAGATGGCCGGCAGGCCAGAAGGGGTCGTCTCACGTAAATCGCCGGCGTGGCCCTGCGTCGCGGAAGGCGCTGGCGCTCCACGCGAAGCGACCCCCTCTGTCGCCTTCGGCGACATCTCCCCCAGAAGGGGGGAGATTAGCTGATCGCGGCTTACGCAGCTTTCGCCACGCCATCGAGCTCGCTCAACACATCAGCCGACAGCTCCAGCTCCGCGGCTGCCAGATTCTCCCGCAGATGCGCGACCGAAGAGGTGCCCGGTATCAAAAGGATATTTGGCGAACGCTGCAGCAGCCACGCCAGCGCCACCTGCATCGGCGTCGCGCCGAGCCGGTCGGCCACGTCGGACAGCGTCGAGGATTGCAACGGGCTGAACCCACCGAGCGGGAAGAACGGCACATAGGCGATGCCGTCGCGAGCCAGCTCATCGATCAGCGCGTCATCGTCGCGGTGCGCCAGGTTGTACTGGTT
>NZ_RZRX01000107.1:0-20032 GCF_003997405.1 Mesorhizobium sp. M2A.F.Ca.ET.042.01.1.1 | reverse complement strand
GATGAGCGAAGCGCTGCTCGCCGACTACACGCGGCGCGGCTTTTTCGACGGCATCGGCATCCGGCTGCCGACGATCTGCGTGCGCCCCGGCAAGCCGAACAAGGCGGCCTCCAGCTTCTTCTCAGGCATCATCCGCGAGCCGCTCGCCGGGCAGGAGGCGATCCTGCCGGTGCCGCGCTCGGTGCTGCACACCCATGCCAGCCCGCGCTCGGCCGTGAATTTCCTCATCCATGCGGCCGAAATCGACGGCGACAAGGTCGGACCGCGTCGCAACCTCACCATGCCCGGTGTCGCCGTCACCGTCGGCGAGCAGATCGAGGCGCTGGAGCGCATTGCCGGCGCCGAGGTCGCAAAGCGCATCCGCGAGCAGCCCGACGAAACGATCTGGGCGATCGTCAAAGGCTGGCCGACGCGGTTCGAGGCAAGGCGGGCGCGTGAGCTCGGCTTTGCCGCGGAGAAGAACTTCGATGAGATCATCCAAGCTCATATCGAAGATGAGCTCGGCAAAACGGTCGCTTAGGTTGAACTCTAAAGGGTCACGGCTTTCCCGAGATAACCGTTACCCGCTTCTCTGCAACTAATTCGACCGTAGGGAGCGAAGGCGAGGGGACGCCCAGTCACCTGCGCTGTCAAAACGTCGTGGTGATGCCACCGTCCACGGCGATTGTCTGGCCGGTGACGAAGGAAGCCGCGTCGCTGGCGAGAAAAACCACGATGCCGGCGATCTCCTCCGGCTTTCCCCAGCGGCCGAGCGCCGTGCGTGTCTTCAGCCAGCGCGCCCAATCCGGATCCTCGGCGAGGCCGGCATTCACCTCGGTCGCGAAAGTTCCGGGGGCGACGGCGTTCACGGTGATCCCGTGGCCGCCGAGTTCGACGGCGAGCGCCCGGGTCAGGCCGTCGATACCGGCCTTGGCCGCGGGATAGCCGACGTCTCCGGCCCGGCCGAGTTGCGCAATGACGGAGGAAACATTGATGATCCGGCCCGGCACGCCGCGGCGGATCAAGGCACGGGCGATCGTTTGGCTTATCGCATAGGCGGAAACCAGGTGGCCATCGAGCATGGCGCCGAATTCCTCCGGCGACATGGCGTCGAAGCCGCGGCGATCGCGGCGGCCGACATTGTTGACGAGGATGTCGATGTCGCCCAGCCCGGCAATCGCCTGCTGCGCGGCGTCGCGCCGAGTGACGTCGAACGGCGCGCCATGCGCGTCCAGACCCTGGTCCCGCATTCCGGCGACGGCTGCCTCGAGCGTGGCGGGCTCGCGCCCGTTCAGGATCACGCGGGCGCCGGCTTCGGCTAGGCCGCGCGCCATCTCGAACCCGAGCCCACGCACCGATCCCGTCACCAGGGCGGTTCGACCAGCAAGCGAGAAGCTCATGCTGCGCGCCATCGGATACCTCGACTGAAACGACCGTTTCAGTTAGGTATTACAGCGGGCATGAAAGGAGCGCAAGATGGCCGGGCATGAAGCGGTGACTGCCGAACCTTCCCTCCGGCGGGCGGAACTGCTCGATGCCAGCTATGCCTATGTGCTCGACCATGGCCTCAATGGATTGTCGTTGCGCCCGCTGGCGGCCGCCATCGGCTCCAGTCCCCGTGTGCTGCTCTATCTGTTCGGTAGCAAGGAGAAGCTGCTGCGCGAATTGCTGGTCCGGGCGCGCACCGAACAAGTCGCGCAACTGACTGTCGCGCTCGCGGCTGAGGGTCGAAGCCATGGTCTCGAAGAAACGGCGGGGCGACTGTGGGCCTGGATGTCCGCGCCCGAGCAACGCCCGATGGTCAGGCTCACCTATGAGGCGTTCCTGCTTTCTTTCAGCCGTAAGCCCGGTCCGTGGGCGGGATTCGCGGCGGAAGCGGCCCAGGACTGGCTGGACCTGCTGATCGACACCCAGACGCAGCTCCTGCGAGCCGAGGCCGAGGCGCGGGCTACCCGTATACTCGCAACGATACGCGGCCTGCTGATCGACCTTCTGGCCAATGGCGATAATGAAAGAATTGCCGCCGCGGTGCGCATGGGCTGGCTCTGAGTTGGACCGGACGCCGCGCGAAGGCGCCCCCTCCATTATTGCATTGCATACCGACAGCTGTTCCGCTTGCGCAACCGGATGACATCGAAGCTGTCCAGGCCATAAACGCGATCACCGCCAGTCCGGCGACCGCCTCGGGATCGGCCAGCCTGACATCGACTGCTGCGCGCGTCCTTCCTCCATCGCCGGCACTTCAGACGCCGCCCGACAGGCTGGCCGACAGAAGCAGCAAGCCGACGATGAAAATGAAGGCGGCGCCGCCGATCTCGACGATGGAATGGATGCGGTTGCCGATGCGGCCGTCGCCGGCGAAGTAGACAGCCCAATTCTTGGCCAGCACGGCGATCGTCGCCAGCGCCGAGACAGTGATCGCGGTGCCGATCGACATTGCCAGCACCGACAGCAGCCCGCCGAGCCACAATCCGTTGAGCAGCGCGAAGCTCAGCACGATCAGCGCGCCGGAGCAGGGGCGGATGCCGACGGCGGCGACCGCCGACCAAGCGGTCTTCCAGTCGAAGCGGTCGCCCGACAGCATCGCCGGATCCGGCGCATGCGAATGGCCGCAGGTCTCGCAGACTTCGTCCGGGCCATGGTCGTGATGCTGATGTTCATGACTGTGGCTGTGCGCGGCATGGTCGTGATGATGGAGATCGTGCGCGCCGTGATCATGGCTATGTGTATGGCCATGATCATGATCGTCATGCACGTGGAGGGCATGGGAATGCGCGTGAGCGTGCGCGTGGGAGTGCCCGCCATGCGAATGGCCGGCATGGGCGGCCGAAAGGCTGTAGGCGGGCGCTCTGCCGAACAGGCGCAGCGCCGATGGACCGAGCTTGCGCCAAAGCAGCCAGGCGCCGAACAAGGTGACCAGCACGAAGCTGGAAATTTCCAGGAACCAGGCGGCGTCGGTCATCGAGATCGCGGTGCCGCGCAGCACGAAATAGGCAAGCATCATGACGACCACCGCCGTCAGGCCCTGCAGCAGCGCCGAAACGAAGGACAGCAGGATGCCGCGCCTCAGCGCCACTTCGTTGGCGACCATGTAGGATGAGATCACCGCCTTGCCGTGGCCGGGGCCCGCGGCATGGAAGATGCCATAGGCGAAGGACAGGCCGATCAGCAGCCAGAGCTTGCTGCCGTCCTGGCGCATCGCCTTCATGGCCGCCGCCAGCGAATGGTAGAATTCCTGCTGCCTGAGATTGATCCACATCAGGATATGGGCGAACGGGCCCGTGGTGCTCGGCGCCATGCCGTCATTGGTGCCGATGCCGAGCGAGCTTTGCGCATGTGCGGCACCGGGCAGGTGGGCGATCACCAAGGTGAGGGCCAGCAGGCCGAGCGCCAAGCGGATATTCGTGGGAGGCCCCACGAATATCCGCTTGGATTCCCTTGTCTGCCGCAGGTTCCGTTCGCAAAACCGTGCGACACTTTTGCGGAACCTGCTTGCGCGTAACGACGGTTTCATCACCAAATCATCCTTCCGGCGGGCAGTCCAATTCGAGCTTGGTGGCGAAGATCTTGCTCATGTCGGTGCCTGTCGGATCGTTGAAGAACGCGTCCGTCAGGGTCTTCTGGTTTTCCTTGATCGCCTCGTCCGGATCCGGACGGATGACCTTCTTGGCGCAGGTCGAGGGCAGGCCTTCGACGGTCATGTTGGCGTCGTCGGTGAAGTCGATCGCGGTGTAGAAGGTCGGATCGTAGACGCCGATGTCGATCTTGCCGGCAAGCTTGATCGGCGTCTTGGGCTGCGACTCGAATAGGATGATCAGCTGGTCATTGTCGAAATTCGCCATCAGATGCGGCGGCGGCACCATGGGCACGTCCTTGCCGTCCTGGGTGACGAGCTGGAAGTAGTTGAACTCGGCCAGCGAGGAATGGACGGTGTCGGCCACTTCCTTGAGCTCTTTGTCGTCAAGCTTCAGATCGGAGTTCTTGTCGAACTCCATCATCACTGTACTCGAAAACAGGTCGTCGAAGCGCCAAAGGTGGCGCAGCGCCGTCACACTTTGGTGATCCTGGCTGAGGATGACGTCGAGCCGCGCTTCGGCGAAGACATGCGGATGGACTTCAGCCTGCTCGACCGAGGCCAATGTGGCCGCGAGGGCCAAAGCCAGTATGGTTGCTTGCCGTTTCAGATGCATTCCGTGCCGCGATTCCATTGACTTCGAGCGGTTCTGCGTTCCACGCTGACCCGCTCTAACTATTTGTTTTGCGCAATTCCGGACGGAAAACCGCTACGCACTTTTCCTGGAATTGCTCTCGGGGGCGAGCCCGAGAGTTAGCAGAAAGGGGGCGAAATTGGGACGCTTGTGCTCAGGCGCCCGTGTCGCGCGTCCTGAACCAGTGCACCAGGAAGTCGACGAAGACCCTTACCTTGGCCGGCAGATAGCGGCGGTGCGGGTAGACGGCGAAGATGCCGGTGCCCGCCAGGATGCGATCGTCGAGCGCGGTCACCAGCTTGCCGGACGCGAGGTCGGGGGCGGCGATGAAATCGGGCAGCATGGCAAAGCCCAGGCCGGAGAGCGCGGCGGCCCTCGCCACGATCGGGCTGTTGACCTCGATTGGCCCGGAAACGGCGACGCTGATGGATTCCTCGCCTTCGCCCTTGAAGCGCCAGTTGGCCAGCGAGCGGCCGTTGGTGTCGACGATGCAGGGCAGGTTGGCGAGATCCTGCGGGCGCGTCGGTGCGCCATGCTTGGCAATCAGCTCCGGCGACGCGCACAGCCTGACTGAGAACGGCGCCAGGCGCCTGGCGATCAGTGAGGAGTTCTCCAGCCGCGAGATGCGCACGGCAAGGTCAAAGCCTTCCTCGACAAGGTCGACGAAGCGGTCGTCGAGATGGATGTCGAGCACGATGTCAGGATGCTGCCTGGCGAAGTCGACCAGCGACTGGCCGATCGGCGCGTCGGCGAAGGTGCGTGCGGCCGACAGCTTGATCCTGCCGCGGACGTCGCCGGAAGACTGGCGCACTGCCTCGGCGAGGCTGTCGACCTCGCGCACGATCTCCGAGGCGCGCTGATAATAGGTGTGGCCGGCCTCGGTCAGCGAGAACTGGCGCGTGGTGCGGTTCAAGAGCAGCGCGCCCAGTTCGTCCTCCAGCTCGCGCACATATTTCGACAAGAGCGCCTTGGAGCGGCCGATCTTGCGCGCCGCGGCCGAAAAGCCTTCCGCCTCGACCACGTCGATGAAGGCGCGCATGCGGGTCAATGTATCCATGGTCAGACCTTTCGTGCCGCCTCGAGAATCTTGCGGCCGAGCCGTATCAGGGCAACGTCGCTGCCGGAAGGCCCAAGCAGCGACAGGCCGAAGGGCGCACCGTCGACGGAGCCGATCGGCAAGGTGATCTGCGGAAAGCCCGAAAGACCCGAAAGGCACAACAGGTGCAGCGCCCTTTCGCGGTAGGCCTGGAACTGTTCCGGGGTGCTGGCGGCGAGCGGCGCCGCGCCGGGAACGGTGGGCAGGACCAGAAAGCCGTTATTGCCGAGCAGGGCGCCAAGCTCGGCCCGGAAAGCCAGCCGCCGCGCCGCTTCGGCGGCGGCAGTTTTGGCATCTATGGTGCGGCCGAAGGCAAAACGCTCTTCGACGCCCGGGCTGAGGCGACCGCCGGCCGAAATCCAAGGGCCATGCTCACGCCAGGCCTCGAAGGCCTGCAGGCGGCGAAAGCACCAGTAAAGCTCGTCGGGGAGCGAGGCGAAGGCATATTCGGTCTCCACGGGCTGGCCTATGACAGAGGCGGCCAGCGCTTTCATGCGCGCATATTGCGCGGCCTCCGCCGGACCCATGACGAAGGCGTCCAGCCAGCGGATCGACAGCGGGCGGTTGAGCGGGTGCTGATGCGGGTCGCGGCCGAGCAGAAGCTTGCCTACCATCTCATAGGTCTCGATGTCGTCGGCGAACCAGCCGAACGTGTCGAAGCTCGATGCCAGCTTCATCGCCCCGTCGAGCGAAATGCGGCCACGGGTGGTGCGTAGCCCGATCAGGCCGCAGAAGCTCGCCGGCGCTCGGATCGAGCCGCCGGTGTCGGAGCCGGTGGCGATGTTCGCCAGCCCACCGGCAACCGCAGCCGCCGAGCCGGAAGAGGAGCCGCCGGTGACGCGATCGGGCGCGGCGGGATTGACCGGGTATGGGAAATGCGCGTTCTGGCCGAACAGCGAGAAGGCCAGCTCGTCGGTCTGGGTCTTGCCGACGAATCGCGCGCCGGCGTCGAGGATGGCCTGCACCGCTCGCGCCGTGCGCGAGGCGGCATGCGCCTCCTCGTATTTTTGCGGGTTGCCGCAGCCGGTGCGGTAGCCGGCGACGTCATAGATGTCCTTGACGGCCAGGCGCAGGCCGGCGAGCGGGCCCAATTCCGCATTCGCCACAGGCATTTGGCGCAGATCGAGGAAGGCGTTTAGCGGTCCTTGAGTTCCTGGCATCGTTCGATTTCCGGATACAGTCGGACCAACATTGTTCGATGCCAGAAATTTTACAACCTGGGCTTACGATTTTTATTGATTGTGAAACCCTTCGCTCCTATATCGCGCTTGCCCAAAGTCGCACGTGCCTGTGGGTGTCCGCCGATCCTCGAATGGTGAGGGCAATCGGTAAGGTAACTGGAGCCAACCCCTCCAGTCGGTCAGTGGCCAACCACAAGACCGAGGACACCTTGAAGCAACGACGGTGCGGGCCTTTCTGGTTCTCTTCCGGTTGTCCAAAGACCGGGGTTACTAAAGAGGCACACCTTCATTGCCGGCAGTGCGGACGGGGCTCTCCCATCCAAGCCAAGGCAGACAAAGCGAACCGAGGCCGGGCAAGGCCAAGGTTCATCGCCGCGAGACGGCATTTCATGGTTCCGGGGTCTCCACCGGCTGGTTCCATGGATTTGACGTCCCGCCTTTGTTTGACCGCGAGTTCGCGAGGCTGAGCGCCCGCGTTCTGCAGCCTTTGTGCGCGCCGAAAGGCGTTATGGAGAGACCCCGATGGCCACCCAGCGCATCCTTGACTTCCTCGCCACCCGACGTCCGAACGGTCCCTGCCTCGTCGTCGACCTCGATGTTGTGCGCGACAATTTCCGCGCCTTCGAGAAGGCGCTGCCCGATTCCAAGATCTATTATGCGGTGAAAGCAAACCCGGCGCCGGAGATCCTGCGCCTCCTTGCTGCGATGGGCTCGTCCTTCGACACCGCATCGGTTGCCGAGGTCGAGATGGCGATGGATGCCGGCGCGCCGGCCGATCGCATTTCCTTCGGCAACACCATCAAGAAGGAGCGTGACATCGCACGCGCCTACCAGCTCGGCATTCGCCTCTACGCCGTGGACTGCGTCGAGGAGGTGGAGAAGATCGCCCGCGTCGCCCCCGGCTCGCGCGTGTTCTGCCGCGTGCTGACCGACGGCGAGGGCGCCGAGTGGCCGCTGTCGCGCAAGTTCGGCTGCGTGCCCGCGATGGCCGTCGACGTGCTGCGCCATGCCAAGGGCCTCGGCCTCGACGCCTATGGCGTGTCGTTCCATGTCGGCTCGCAGCAGACCGACCTGTCGGCCTGGGACCGCGCGCTGGGCGACGCCAAGAAGGTGTTCGCGACGCTCGCCGAGGAAGGCATCGTCTTGAAGATGGTCAACATGGGCGGCGGTTTCCCGACCCGTTACCTGAAGGACGTGCCCGCCGCCCAAGCCTACGGCCAGGCGATCTTCTCGGCGCTGCGCAAGCATTTCGGCAACGCGCTGCCCGAGACCATCATCGAGCCGGGCCGCGGCATGGTCGGCAATGCCGGCGTCATCAAGTCGGAAGTCGTGCTGATCTCCAAGAAGGCCGACAACGACAATGTGCGCTGGGTGTTCCTCGACATCGGCAAGTTCGGCGGTCTCGCCGAGACGATGGACGAGGCGATCCGCTATCCGCTGGTCACCCGCCACGACGGCTCGGAGACCGCGCCTTGCGTGCTCGCCGGCCCGACCTGCGATTCGGCCGACGTGATGTATGAGAAGACGCCGTATCCGCTGCCCTTGTCGCTGACCATCGGCGACGAGGTGCTGATCGAGGGCACCGGGGCCTACACGACCACCTACTCGGCGGTCGCCTTCAACGGCTTCGAGCCTCTCCGATCCTACGTGATCTGAGCCGTTCGCAAGAACCGCTCAGATCGACCGGCGCGGGCGCCTGTCGCCCGCCCGGGCTCGCTTGTGGAACAGATCTCCGCTCGTGAAGGATCGCGGATATGGACTTGGCAAATTTCATCATCGACAGTGGCGTGTGCGGAATCTCCCCCCTTGAGGGGGAGATGGCCGGTAGGCCAGAGGGGGTCGGTTCGACCGGACTCGACCTCTTGCGGCAGAAAGATGTTGGCGCTTCACGCGCGGCGACCCCCTCTGTCGCCTGCGGCGACATCTCCCCCTCGAGGGGGGAGATTGCTCGCGCGTTTGCGATCGTCGCCGAATCCGTCATCGACACCACGGCGCGCGAAGCGCTGCTCGACCGCGCCATGGGGCCGAAGCGCAGGAAGAAGTCGTCCGAGAAGCTGCGGCGCGGCCGCCGGCCCTCGGAGGGACTGGCCTTCGTCGCCCGCGATGCGTCGGGCGTGGTCGTCGGCACGGTGCGGCTTTGGGATGTGAGGCTGGGCGAGGGCGGTCCGGCAGCGCTTCTGCTTGGCCCGCTGGCGGTCGAGCCTGGCTTGAAGAGCGGCGGCATCGGGTCGGCGCTGATGCGGCATGCGATTGCCGAGGCCGCGCGGCTCGGCCATGGCGCGATCCTGCTCGTCGGCGATGCGCCCTATTACGGACGGTTCGGCTTCTCGGCCGACCGCACCGGAGCGCTCGCCATGCCTGGCCCCTATGAGCGGCACCGGCTTCTGGCGCTGGAGCTGAAGGACGGCGCGCTGGATGGCGTCAAGGGCACAATCAAGGCCGCTGGTCGCAAGATCAAGGGGCAGGCGCCGGGCTTCGTCGCCTGACGCCTATTATTCGACAGAAACAAGGCCGCCCGACGGGCGGCCTTGTTTCTTGCGAACGATCAGCCGAGCAGCTGGCTGAGCGCCATGGCGACCGTCATGTCGCCTTCGACCTTTAGCTTGCCGGCCATGAAGGCCATGGTCGGGTTGAGGTCGCCGGCGATCAGCGAATCCAGATCGTCGAGCGACAGCTTCACGGTGCAGTCGGTCGGCGCATCGGTGGTCGAGACGGTCGCACCGTCGATGACGATGACGCCGTCGCTGCCGGTGTCGAACTTGACCGAATGCTCGAAGCCCGCGCTTGCCAAGCGCGACCTGATCTTGTCGGCAATCTCCTGAACGCCCATGGCTGTTCTCCTCGTTGGTTGCGTTGACGCGCATCGGCGCTTGGCCGCTGGGCGAGGTAGATGCGCCGCGCCTGCGCGGTCGCCTGTCACCGCGCATATAGCTTCGAGTTGACGTAAACGTCAACGCGGTCACCATGCGTCATGTCGCAACAGGGCTAAGCGCGGCTAGGCATCCGTGCCGAGCGATCAATGCTCCGGCGCGGCCTTGAACGCCTTGGTCATTGCCGCCGCGGTTTCCCCGGCGCCCCTGCGACGGCGCAGCGCGTTGTCCCTGATATCGTCCTTGGAGAGGAAGTTGACCTGGTCGATCAGCACGTCGTGCACCAGCTCGACGCCAATGCGGGTGTTGATGGTATCGCGGATCGACTTTCGGAAGGCGTCGAGATCGATCGATTCCTTCTTGGTGAAATCGATCTGCGGATTGGAATAGAGATAGGAATAGACCTGGTCGGTCATCAACGCCTGCGCCGGGACCGACAGCTTCTTCATCTGCTCCGGCTCAACGGTATAGACCAGCTTAGTGAGGAAATAGCCGTCGATCGTGCCATCGCGCAGCAGCGGCACCGAGATCATGTCGGTCTTGACGTAGTCGAGGCCGCCCAGCATCGGCTTCGGCGGTTCGGCCGCGCCGCGTTGGCTGGCCGCCTGGAAGGAATAGAAGACCGCGCCGAGCGTCACGGCGCAAATCCACAGCGCGGCGGCGACAAATCTTATCACCGGGTCTTTCCTTGCGCCCAGATCATCTCAATCAGGCCCGGGCCATGCCGAACTCGGCGGCCGAATAGGTACCGTCCGTATCGGCTCGCTGGATGGCGTTCCTCAGAAGCGTGGCGACCTCGTTGACGGCGTTGAGATGGGCAAGGATCGCCGCTTCGTTCTTGGCCAGCTTCTGGCGCAGCCTGAGCAGACCCTCGCGATGCTGCTCGAGGAACTCGATCTCGTTGGCGCCCTTGAGCGCCCGGTTCAGCTCGTAAAGATACCGGCTCTTGCGCGCGTTCGAGGCCTTGAGGTCATAGGCTGTTCCGCTGCGGATGCCGGCGGTCTCCTCGTCCACGACTTCCTCGATGCGGCCGATGATGGCGGCGAGGTTGCCTGGTCGTGCGGCGGCGGGCGCGTCCAATGCATTGGCGCGCGCGGGAAGGTTGTAAAGGTCCGTCTGGTCGGCCATGTAGGTCCCTAGATCTTGATGTCCGTTTTTATGGTTGTGTCGTCGCCGGTCATCGACCGTGCGGCCTTGCGCTCAAGCTCCTCGACCATCGAGGTCGAAAGCCTGGTTTGCTGGTCGATCTCCGCTTTCTGCGGTCCGCCGGCAACGGGGCCCACCGGCAGCTTGTGCTTGCCGTCGAGATAGTGGTCGGCGAGCATGGATCGGGCGATGCCGATGCCGCCATGCGCGGCCATGACATCGGCTACCTTCTCGGCGAGCTGCGACTTCCACATGTCGCCGGCAAGGCCCTTGCCGTAAACGCCCTCGGTGTCCTTGGGCATCATGTTCTGGATGAAGGTCGTCAGCACCATCGCCTCGAAGCGCTGGAACTTCTTCGCGGGATTGGCGGCTTCCACCTTGTCGGCCGTGGCGCGCGAGAGCTCGGAGCCGGCATCGACCGTGGCGGACGGATCGACCGAGAACGGTGCCGAAGTGCCATTCGCCCTTCTTGCGAGCGCCGCGCGCGCGGCCTCGACATCGGCCGGCTCGGCTGCGCGGGCAACGTCCATGACGATGTCGCTGGGTGGGGAAATGGCCAAGAAAGTCCGCCCTTTGCCGGTTTGTTATCCGCAACATGACTGAACAAGCTTGTGGCAGGCTTGCGCGAAAAGGGAGGCGTGAATGCGGATGTATGGATCGGTTATCTGCTCGCGCCACGAGGGGTGTTTCCCGAGCAGATGTTCTGATGTGGCCTTTGGGCCGGCAAGAGACGGGCAGCTTCGAGGCCGCGGATGTCAAAGCGGACGTTCGGCTGAAGGGGATATCGTCGTGCCCTGATCCAAAGCAGCCCTTCGGCAGCACTGGCGATCGGACCAAAGACGACGCCGTGTGAGTGGCCCAGGGGCGTGGTGATTGATCGCTGTCGGCGCGCCGGCACTGCACGCTCGCATTCGAGTTAGGACTAGAATACGCTCTCCGCCCGGAGCTTCGACCCACGCAAGAGGCAGGACACAAGCATGGAGCGACGCCTTGCCGCAATCCTTGCAGCCGACGTCGTCGGCTACAGCCGTCTCATGGGAGCCGACGAGGCTGGCACGCTTGCGCATCTGAAGAGGCTTCGCGCCGAAGTTATCGAGCCCAAGATCAAAGAGTCGCGCGGACGCATCGTCGGTTCGGCTGGCGACAGCCTTCTTGTCGAATTCGCCAGCGCAGTCCACGCGGTGCAGTGTGCGGTCGAAGCCCAGGAGGGATTGGCCGCTCACAATGCAAGTTTGCCCGAAGACAAGCGCATGGCTTTCCGCATGGGTGTGAATTTGGGCGACGTGATCGCGCAGGACGATACGATCTACGGTGATGGCGTGAACATCGCCGCGCGGCTCGAGAAGCTTGCAGAACCTGGCGGCATCTGCGTCGCGAGCAACGTCTACGAGCAGGTCAAAGGCAAACTAGACTACAACTACACCGATCTCGGTAGCCATCAGGTCCACAACATCATGGAAGCGGTGCGCGCCTATCGGGTCAGTCGGGCGAAACCCACTTCGGTATTCTCCACAAGGGATATGCTGGCGCTTCCCGACAAACCGTCCATCGCGGTCTTGCCATTCGACAACATGAGTGGCGACCCCGAGCAGGGCTACTTCGCTGACGGGATGGTCGAGGAGATCATCACCGCGCTCTCCCGGACGCGCTGGCTGTTCGTCATCGCGCGCAACTCGAGCTTTACCTACAAGGGCCGGGCTGTGGACATTAAGCAGGTCGGACGCGAGCTTGGTGTGCGCTACGTGCTTGAAGGGAGCGTCCGCAAGGCGGCGAGCAGGGTTCGCATCACCGGTCAGCTTATCGACGCGACAACAGGAGCACATCTATGGGCCGACCGTTTCGACGGCGGGCTGGAGGATGTTTTTGATCTGCAGGAGGAAGTGACCCGAAGCGTCGTCGGAGCGATCGCTCCGAAGCTGGAACAGGCAGAGATCGAGCGGGCCAAGCGCAAGCCGACCGAACACCTTGACGCTTACGACTACTATCTGCGCGGGATAGCAAGCCTCCACCAGTTGACCAGGGAATCCACCGCGAACGCTCTTCAGTTGTTTTACAGAGCCATCGAACTCGACCCTGAATTTGCCTCCGCATACGGCATGGCCGCGTGGTGTGCCGTCATACGCAAGGCGAACGGTTGGATGACGGATCGCAAGCAGGAAACCGCCGAAACCGAGCGCCTGGCTTTGAAGGCCATGGATTTGGGCAGGGATGACGCGATCGCTCTTTCCCGCGGCGGGATCGCGCTCGCCTACGTCGTGGGCGACAACAATAGCGGAGCAGCGTTCATTGACCGCGCGCTTGCGCTCAATCCGAACCTGGCTACCGCGTGGCTGTTCAGCGGCTGGGTCAGAGCCGACCTCGGCGATACGGAAACCTCACTTCGGCACCTTGCGACGGCGATGCGCATGAGCCCAGTCGACCCGCTGATGTTCGACATGCAGAATGCGGTTGCAGTGGCTCATCTCTTCGCGGGTCGATTTGAGGAGGCATCAACTTGGGCTGAAAGATCGTTGCGGGAAAAACCGGACTTTTTGCCCTCGTTGCGCTTTGCGGCTGCAAGCTATGCTCACGCCGGCCGAACAGAGGAGGCGCAGAAGGTCGTGAGCCGAATTCTCGGGCTCGATCCCGACCAGCGAATTTCCAATCTCGCCGACGTCGCTTCAACTAGCCGTCCTGCCGATATGGCTCTGCTTGCAGAAGGTTTGCGAAAGGCCGGGCTGCCGGAATAGCTCTGCCAGGCTGGCGCATACGGATCGCGAAGTTGGGAACCCGCCAAGATCGCAAAGACCGCATCCTTGGTGGCGCGGGCCCGGCACAAATCGCCGTAGGGCGGCGCGCCGCACTTCCCTGTCAGGGGTGGGGCACTGATCCCAACTCGCGGCAAAGCACCTGCTCGATCTCAAGCCCTGTCGGCGATCCGTAGGACATCGGCGAAGGCTGCTTCGGCAGGACAATGGCTGATCGTCAGTTTTTGGCGCAACCACGACCTTTCAGCCCAATCGTCGGCAAGGCCCGCTTCCAGGAATCTGCGAAGCGGTCTCAACGGCCGGGATGAGGCGCAAAGATCAGCCGGCCGCCGAGGTGATCGCGGCCGCGCCGCTGGCAAGCGTCCTAGATCTACCTCTTCCATCGGCAGCAGGCCTGGCCAATTTGGCGGCATCAGCCCAAAGCCGCGCTTCGCCATCAACGTCGGACGGAGAATCTGTCACCCGGCACTGCCGGGTGACAGCTGTAGGTGGTGATACATGACGCATTCCCGAACTGTGCTTCCGACAGTGGCAATTTGCCTGATGCGTAGTGAAAGATGCAATTTGTCGCGCTTAAGTCTTTCTATGCGGTGGCCGATTACTCCACCGGTCGAAATGTCTCGGCTTCCGCCATGTAGGAAGTAAGAGCCGGGGGTTCGTCGATTTAATGTCGGAAGGACCACCAGGTTCCAAAGTGCCCCTTGCCGTCGTATATGGCGCTCAGCTCGATGACAGCTTTTGGGACACTGACCATTGTGTCTGAACGGCTGAAATAAGGCGCGAAGCTGTCGTTCACGTGGTGTAGTCCGTAAGTCAACATCGGGTTATAGGCAGAATTACCGAACTACTCGTCGGCCCGCTTCTGCGTGATCAAATCGAGCCGCTCGCGGTCTGAGCGTTCGCGTTCGTCGCGGCGGCGCACGTCCTTGTAGGCGCGCTCGACCATGTTGGTGCGCGCCGTCGCGGTGGCGATCAGCGCGGCTTCCTGCCTGGCATCTTCCAGGTTCTGTTTCTGGCGGCCGAGCGCGTCGGTGATGCGCTTGTGGTAGAGCGCGGGAAAGAGGCCAGCCAGCGATTTGTCGGTGTCGAAATGCTCGATCAGTTCCTTGACCTCGGCTTCGGCCTTGACGGCGGCGGCGAGGAAGCCGGCATGGCGGGTCTCGTGCAGCGCCTTCAACTGCTCCTGCACCTTGACCAGTTTCTTCAGGCGGTCTTTTCGCGTCGTCATGGCTATCTCGCCAGCGTGAGGTCGACGAAGCCGTCGACAAACAGCGACAGCAGCGTGCCGACAGCGAAATAGAAGATGATCATGCCGCCGGCGATGACGAAGGGCAGCGAGATGAAATAGACCGGGATCTGCGGCGTCAGCTTGTTGACGAAGCCGATCGTCAGGTTGACCAGGATGGCATAGGCGACAAACGGGCTGCCGAGCCGAAGGACCAGGAAGAAGGCGTCCGACACGGTGTCGGTGACGTCGACGAGTGCTGCCTGCGGGTTGAAAAACACGTTGACCGGCGCGACCTGGTAGGAGGCGACAAGCGCCTTGACGATCTCGTGGTCGAAGTCGAAGACGAAGAGCAGAAGCAGCGCCGAGAACGAGATGATGGCGGCAAGGGCTGCCTGCGGTTCCGGCTCCTCGATTGCCGGCCCGCCCGAGCCGCCATAGCCGATCAGCGTGGCGATGGCCGAGCCTATGAAACGCAGCGCTTCCATGTAGAGCCTGGTCATGGCGCCGATCAGCCCGCCGACCAGCAACTCGGAGACGATCATCGGCGCGAGCACCTGCGGACGCGGATCGACGAAGGGGTAGATGCGGTCCCACAGAAAAGCGAGCAGGCCACCGGTGGCGGCAACCGAGACGAACAGTCTGATCTGCAGCGGCACGCGCGCGCTGGACAGGCCGGGCATCAGCATGAAGCAGGCGCCGATGCGGCAGAAGGCGAGGAAGGCGGCGATGACGACGCCTTGCGAGAGCGCGTTCACGAGATGGTTCCGAGCACCTTGATCTCGACGCCCTTGGCGATCTCGACATGGCTGAGCACGGGAAGCGTCGTGAACAGCCGCTCGATGATCATGCGCACATAGGGCCGCGCGTCGGGCGCGGTGACGAGCACGAAGCGCTCGCCGGCCTCGAGATGCTTGCGGATCGCCTTGGTCGCGTCCTGGCCGAATTCCTCGAGCTGGCGCGGATCGATGTCGAACTCGCGCACCTCGCCCTTGGCGTCGCGCTTGAGGCTTTGATGGAAGGCGAGGTCCCAGCGGTTGCCGAGGCGCAGCACCTTGAGGGTGCCGCCTTCGGAGAGGTCGCCGCAGATCTGCTGCGCCATGCGGATGCGCACATGCTCGACGATCTGCTCGGTGCGGCGCACATGCGGCGCGATCTCGGCGATCGCCTCGATGATCAGATGCAGGTTGCGGATCGAGACGCGCTCGGCAAGCAGCAGCTTCAGCACCGCCTGCAGACCGGGATAGGAGATGTGCGAGGTGCATATCTCGTCGGCGAGCTTGCGGTACTCCGGGTCGAGCCGCTCCAGCAGCGCCTTCATGTCCTTGTAGGAGAGAAGCTGCGGCAGGTTATTGCGGATCACCTCGGAAAGATGCGTGAGCAGCACCGACATGTTGTCGGCGAAGGTGAAGTTCTCGCGCTTCAGATCCTCGGCGAAGGTTTCGAGCACCGAATAGGCGCGCATGCCGAAGGCCGGCTCGCGGATTTCCTCGCCGGGGATGTCCGGCACGCCGCGGGTGCCAAGCAGCACCATGATCTCGCCGACGCGCATCTGGTATTCGGCGACCACCGTGCCGTGCACCTTGATCTGGTAGCTCTTCGGCGGAATGGCGAAGTCGTCGGCGACGCGCACTTCAGGCACGACGAAGCCATATTGCTGGGCGAATTTCTTGCGCATCTTCGACATGCGGAACACCAGTTCCTGATGCGCCACCATCAGCCTGGTCGACAGCTGCTTGCCGATCAGCAGCTCGATCTCGGCGGTGACCAGAGAGGCCTTGACCGAGTTCTTCTCCTCCTCGACCTTGTTCGCCTTCTCCAGCGTCTTCAAGGCTTCGGCGGCGGCAAGCGCGCGGTTGTGGCGCAACGGGATGATGTAGCCGAGGCCGGCCATGCCGCCGGCGAGCGCGAAGAAGGGGAATAGCGGCAGGCCGGGCATTAGGCCGAGGATGACGAGCAGCGAGGCCGCGACATAGAGGGCGCGCGGATGCGCGCCGAGCTGGCCGAACACAGCCTGGTTGGCCGAGCCGCGCGTGCCGCCCTTGGAGACGAGCATGCCGGCGGCGAGCGAAACGATGAGGGCAGGGATCTGGGTGACGAGGCCGTCGCCGACCGACAGCTTGATGAAGACGTCGGCGGCCTGGCCGAGGCCCATGCCGTGGCGCAGATAGCCGATGGCGATGCCGCCGACGATGTTGATGGCGGTGATGATCAGGCCGGCGATGGCGTCGCCGCGCACGAATTTCGAGGCGCCGTCCATCGAGCCGAAGAAGGAGGATTCTTCCTCCAGCTCGCGGCGGCGCAACTGCGCGGTCTTGTCGTCGATCATGCCGGCGGAAAGGTCGGCGTCGATCGACATCTGCTTGCCGGGGATGGCGTCGAGGGTGAAGCGCGCGCCGACCTCGGCGATGCGGGTGGCGCCCTTGGTGATGACGATGAAGTTCACCACGATCAGGATCATGAAGACGATGAGACCGATGACGAAGTCGCTCGACATCACCAGCTTGGAGAAGCCCGAGATGACATAGCCGGCGGCATGCGTGCCCTCATTGCCGTGCGACAGGATCATGCGAGTGGTGGCGATGTTGAGCGACAGGCGCAGCATCGTGGCGATCAGCAGCACGGTCGGAAAGGACGAGAAGTCGAGCGGGCGCTGGATCCACAGCGCCACCATCAGGATCAGCACCGAGAGCGCGATCGAGAAAGCGAGGCCGATATCGATGAGGAAGGCGGGGATCGGCAGGAACAGCACCGCCAGGATGACGACGATGCCGAGCGCGAAGAACACGTCGCGGCCGTTCTTCGCCACCAGGCCGGACGGGAGTGTTTCGCTGATCGCCATGTCGTCCCCAAATCAAGACCCGCCACGCACAGGGCAGGCCCTTGACCGTAACCCCCCAAGCTTGCGCGAAGGTGGGAGAGCGGCTACGCCGGCTCGATCCTGTCGGCGGAAGGAAAATCGCATGCTGCTGATCATCGGCACGATCCGGCTGCCACCGGACAGGCTTGAGCAGGCAAGGCCAGCAATGCAACGTATGATCCTGGCAAGCCGCGCCGAGCCGGGTTGCCAGGGCTATTCCTACGCGCAGGACGTGCTGGACGCCGGGCTCATCCATGTTTCGGAAGCCTGGAGCGACCGTGTCGCGCTCGAAGCGCATTTCAAGTCTGCGCATATCGCCGAGTGGCGCGCGAGCTGGGCGGAACTCGGCATCGGTGACCGCAAGCTCACACTTTACGAGACAGACGGCGGGGCGCCGACTTGAAAGCGGCCGGCCCTGCCGACGGAGCTGCTGGCGATCTTCGTCGCGGAGGACAACGGCGGCACGCTGACAATCCCGGCAGCTGATTAAATCTATCGCCTTTGTCGCGGCGGAAGCCTTCGTAACGCTAATTCGCGCAACGCCAAATTGGCGCCACATGCGGTCGGCATTGCGATTGCCACGCACAGCCGCCGCGCGTATCAGGCACGGCAGTTCTTTTCTTTCGCATACCGGCGAGCCGTTCCGTTGCCTGCCAGAAACGACCCACAAGTCTACGCCCGCCGGCTTCGCGCGGTGCTGATCAGCTCGATCCCCGTGCTCGAGGCGCGCGGCATCGTGATCGTGCTGATGGCCGGCGTGGTTGGCGCGATCGCGGGCGCGCTGGTCACCGGCATGAGCGCGCTGGTGCAAGGCATGCACTATCTGCTGTTCGACGTGCAGCCGGGCGGCCGGCTTTCGGCGATGTTCTCGCTCGCCGACCCGGTGCAGGCGATGTTCCCGGCGGTCGGCGGCCTGCTGCTCGGCCTTTCCGTCATCTGGCTCAGAAAGCGCAAGTTCCGCACGCCGGTCGACCCGATCGAGGCCAACGCGCTCTATGGCGGGCGCATGTCGCTCACCGATACTTTCATCATCGTGGCGCAGACGATGATTTCCTCCGGCTTCGGCGCCTCCGTTGGATTGGAAGCCGGCTACACGCAGATCGGCTCCGGTATCGCTTCCAGGCTTGCCCGCGCCTTCCGGCTGCGCCGCAACGATGTGCGCATCCTGGTCGGCTGCGGCGCGGCCGGCGCCATCGCCGCCGCTTTCGATGCGCCGCTGACCGGCGCCTTCTACGGTTTCGAGCTGGTCATCGGCATCTACTCCGTCGCCAATGTGGCGCCGATGATGACGGCGGCGATCTCGGCCTCGCTGACGGCGGAAATGTTCGGCGGCGTGCCGTTTCCGTTGGAACTGTCAGGTTTGCCGAATTTGACCGCCAGCGAGTATGTGCCATTCCTGTTGCTGGGCCTGCTTGGCGGCGCGGCTTCGATCGCCATCATGCATCTGGTCAGCATCGTTGAGCGCGTCTTCGTGCGGTTGTCGATCGACGCGTCGGTCAGGCCGTTCATCGGCGGCATCTTCGTCGGCCTGCTCGGGTTGGTCACGCCGCAGGTGCTTTCGAGCGGCCATGGCGCGTTGCACCGGGAGTTCGCCATGAATTACGCGCTGCCGGTCGTGGCGAGCGTCTTCGTGATGAAGCTGGCGGCCTCGGCCGTCTCGCTCGGCTCGGGCTTCCGCGGCGGCCTGTTCTTCGCCTCGCTGTTCCTGGGCGCGCTGCTCGGCAAGGTCTTCGCGGGCGTCATGGCGATGACCGCGCCGTCCGCGGGCATCGACCCGGCGGTCGCCGCCGTTGTCGGCATGACCTCGCTTGCGGTCGGCGTCGTCGGCGGTCCGCTCACCATGACGTTCCTGGCGCTGGAATCGACCCGCGACCTGACGCTTACCGGCGTAGTGCTGGCGGCCTCGATCATGTCGGCGATCCTGGTGCGCGAGACCTTCGGCTACTCCTTCTCGACCTGGCGCTTCCATCTGCGCGGCGAGACGATCCGCAGCGCTCATGACGTCGGCTGGATGCGCAGCCTCACCGTCGGCTCCATGATGCGCAAGGACGTCCGCACCATTCCCGCCTCGACGACGCTCTCGGAATTCCGCAAGGAGGTCCCGCTCGGCTCCGCCCAGCGCGTAATCGCCGTCGAGCATGCCGACCAATATGTCGGCATGCTGTTGGTGCCGGAACTGCACAGCGATCGTTCCGACGGCGATACGCCGGTGAGCGCGCTGGCCCAGTTCAAGGATGCGGTTCTGGTGCCCTCGATGAATGTCCAGACCGCGGCCGAGACGTTCCAGCGCACCGGCGCCGAAGAACTGGCGGTGGTGGAGGATTTTGATGAGCGCATCGTCCTTGGCCTGCTCACCGAAAGCCATCTGATGCGCCGCTATGCCGAGGAGCTCGACAAGGCGCGGCGCGATCTGTCGGGCGAAGGTTGACCCGAACGACAGCCCGGCCAATAAGAGGCCATTTGGAAAATCCACTCCGCCGGCCATCTGATGGCGTTTTGTGCGCTTCCGGTGCTCATATGTGGACGGCCCCCTGCTTGCAAGGCTTTGGCTGGAGATGATTTGACCTGATCGCTTGCGCTCATATGTCCGGCCTTTTGCGCGCGGATTTGTGAGCGCTGGCCTAGATGGGCTTCACGGATAGCGAGTTCCAAACACGTACGCGACATTGACTGCCGGTGAGCACCTCGGAGTGTCTCGCTCGTCCCGGTTCGACCGGTCA